>NZ_DASYZI010000290.1:0-29532 GCF_035946395.1 Actinocrinis sp. | reverse complement strand
GTTTGAGGGCCCGGACAGTGCCGACCTCGACCAGGAGGCCAGGCACCGTTTCGAGTCCGCGGCGATCCCGGTGCCCGAGGGCGTGGCCAACGGCGTTGTACGCCTGACCGACGACCGGCGGTTCGACGTGCCGGTCGTGCTGGTGTGTCCGGAGTTCGCGCCCGCGCAGGCCCAGGAGTGGATCGACGGCGGCTACCTGCCCGAACTCGCCAAGGCCAAGCACGTCGAGTTCGTCGACATCGACTCGGGGCATTGGCCCATGATGACCAAGCCGACCGAACTCGCCCGGATCCTCGCCGCGCTGAGTCAGGATTAGGACCCTGAGTCAGGATTAGAGCGCTGAGTCAGGACTAGAACACTGGGCCGGGATCAAGGCGCTGGGCCAGATCAGGGAGCCAGGGTTATGACCAGCTGTTTCGACGGCGGCGTCAGCGGCCGGTGACCAGGCCCGGGGCACGGTCGGGTGCGCGATACCAGGGATGTGCACCAGTCACCAGTACACAGACGTACGTTGCGAGCTGGCTCAGTCGGCGAGGATGCGCGGCGCGAACGTCATCAGCGTGTCGACGCCGATCGGCGCGGCAAGGAGGGTCGTGCTGCTCGGGCAGTACAGACTCACGCCGCTCACCGTCGCGGTCCACGCCATCCCCGAGCCGCTCGAACCATCTCCGGCGCGGGCTCCGGCCGGTTCCGGGAAGGGGTGATCGGCGGTCGCGACCGCGACCTCGGCCGCGCCGAGCCGGTAGTAGCTCAGCTGGATGCGGACGCCGTCCACGCTCAGGCTCAGCGGAGAACCGACCGGCGTCGGTCGGTCCGCGTGGGCACCGGCACTTGGCGATCCCGACGTGGGCAGCAGACGTGCGTACTGGACGACGGCGGCGACCGGCGCGGGCGTGGTCGGCGTTCGGTCGGGCAGCAACCAGGCGAGCAGGCCTAGAGCGAGTGCGGCGGCCAGCGCCGTCAATGCGGTGCCCACGGCGAAGACGCGCCGACGCCGATGGTCGCCCGACGAGCGGTCCGCCGCCGCGAGTTCGACGGCGAAGCGGACGCGGTCGGCCAGGTCGGCGGGCGGGGCCTCGCGCAGCCGGTACCCGGCCTCGCGCGCGAACCGATCGGCACGCACCGCGTGCCAGCACCGCTCGCAGGAGAGCAGGTGCTTGTCGAAGGAGCGGGCCGCCTCGGCGCTCAGTTCCCCCGACAGGAACGCGGCCGGTTCCCGGGCGTCCCGCTCGCACTCACGCCGGTCCATGATCGCTCTCCTGGCGGTTGTCGAGGTCCACGAGCAGCGCGGCGAGCCGTTGGCGGCCACGGTAGACGCGTGAGAGCACAGTGCCCCGCGCACAACCGCGGATCCTCGCGACCTCGGCGGCGGTGTATCCGGACACGTCCATCAGCACGATGCACAGGCGCTGCTCCTCGGGCAGCTGCGCGAGCGCGTTCTCGATCTCCTCGCGTTCCAGTGCGGCGATCGCGCGCTCGGCCACGTCGTCCGGATCCGGGGCGCGGGCGGCCGGCGGTGTGTCCGGTTCGAAGCCGAGTAGTTCGCGCGGGCGGCGCCGGGCCCGCCGCGCCTCGGCGCGTGCGGCGTTCACGCAGATCGCGGCCAGCCAGGCGCGGGTCTGCTCGCCGCGATGCTGATCGAACTTGGCGAAGGCACGCAGGTAGGTCTCCTGCACCAGGTCGTCGGCCTGCGCCGGATCGGCGGCGAGGCGGCGTGCCAGTCGGTAGACGGCGTCGAGGTGCGGCAGCGTGGCGTCCAGGAACACCTGATGCTCCGGCGTACCGCCTCGGCGACCCCACGACGACCAGCCCACGTTTCTCACACTTACCCAGATGCCCGCAACGACGCGTTGATTGCGGACTGGCCCCGACCAACACCGTCACGGCGTTCGACACCGGCAGGCGCAGTCGAGTCCCGTCAGGCAGTCGAGCACGCAATCGGCGCCGCTCGTAGGGAGCGGCGCCGATTGGTGCCGATTGGTTCGGAAGGGATGGACGTCCGGGCTCGGGCTCGGGTTTGGACTCCGGTTCGGACTCAGGCTCGGGCTTGGGCTTGGACTCAGATGCCGAGTTGTTCGGCGGCCAGTCGAGTGCCGGCGACGCGCGCGGCGATCTTCGCGAAGGCGGTGTCGCGCGAGGTGGAGGTGTCGTCGGCGAACGGCGAGAAGCCGCAGTCGTCGCAGGTGCCGAGGCGGTCGGCCGGGATGTGCTCGGCGGCGAGCAGAGTGCGGTCACGCACCTCTTCGGGCGTCTCGACGCGCGGGTCGATCGGGTCGATGACGCCGACGAACAGCCGTTGGTCCGCGCCGAGATGCCGGGCGGCGATCCCGAGCACCCGGGCCGGGTCGGCCTCGCTGGCGAGCTGGATGTAGACGTTGCCCGCGTGGATCGTGAACAGGTCCGGCAGCAGTTCCGCGTAATCGACGTCGGCGCTGTGGGTGGAGTCCAGGTCGCCGCCGGGGCAGGTGTGGATTCCGATGCGGCGGCGCTCTTCGTCGCTGAAGCGGTCGAGCACGCGGTTGTTGAGCTCGATGAAAGAGCGCAGGAGTTGTTTGCTCGGGTCGAGTTTGACGGCCAGCCGCCCCTCGGTGAAATCGAGTTGAACGACGTGCGCACCCGCGTCGAGACAGCCGCGGATATCGGCCTCAGCCTCGTTCACCAGATCATCCAGGAATGCCTCACGCGAGTATCCGGGCAATTCGTCCTGCGGGTAGAACAGGCTCAGCGCGGACGGGGCGATGACCGCTTGTTTGACCGGCACGCCGGCGTGGCCCTTCGCGGCGCGCAGATAGGTCTCCGCGCGCGCCGCGTAGCGGAAGGGGGGCTCCACCAGTCTGGGCAGCTGCCTGGTGTGGCCGTCGGCGAACGGCAGGTGGATGCCCTCGCCGTCGAACTGAGGGCCGATCGGATACGTGGCGAAGCTCGGCTTGGTCTGCTCACCGTCGGTGATGACGGGAGCGCCGGTCGCCTCCATCCGCTCGATGGTTTCGCGCAGCGCATTGTCGTACAGGGCCTGGAGCTCGGCCTCGGTGATTGTTCCCTGGGCGCGCGCCGCTATACCGTTGATCAATTCGATGGGCCGCGGAATGCTTCCGATCGGCTCTGTTGGTATCGCCATGCGGCCACCGTAGCGTATAATTAAGGATACTGACACGTTCGGTTCAGGATCTGATCTGATCGCGATAGTTCCCGCCCGGTGCACGACAATCGGAATTCGAAAAGATTTGCGAGGCACACGGTGGCTCACATCGACCTGGGGCTCGACGAGACCGAGTTCCCCGGCATCATCGGCCTACTGAAGTACCGCCCGGAAACGGCGAAACCGCTCAGCGAGCTGACCGGCATGCTGCTGCGCGGTGCGAACACCCTCAGGCCCGGCGAGCGCGAGCTGATCGCGGCGCACGTCTCCGGACTGAACGACTGCGAGTTCTGCCGCGACGCGCACTCCGCTTTCGCGGCCGCGCAGTTGGAGGAGGGCATGCCACTCGTGCTGTCGGTGCGGGCCAGCCCGCAGCTCTCGGCGATCAGCCCGAAGCTCAAGGCTCTGCTGGCGATCGCCGGGGCAGTGCGCGAGAGCGGGCGCAGCGTCACCACCGAGCTCGTCGAAGCCGCTCGGGCCGAAGGCGCCACCGACCTGGAGATCCACGACACGGTGCTGATCGCGGCGGCGTTCTGCATGGTCAACCGGTACGTGGACGGCCTCGGCACCCTGGTGGCGAGCAGCCAGGAGGCTTACGCACAGGCGGCGCAGCGGGTCGTCAAGACCGGATACGTCAACTGATCGACTGCGTCAGGCAGACGACATCGGCCCTCGCACACGCGTGCGCGAGGGCCGATGCATGTTTCAGGCCATTCAAACCTTTCCAGCGTGTTTGGCTGAAGATATCGAAGCATGTCTGCAAAAGTGCCCCCAATCCCCTGACGCATCATCAGACAGCGTCCGACCTGCACAGTATCGTCAGTTGCGCACCCTTATTTCCCTTTCCGTGTCGATCCACGCGATGGAGGGGCGCATGGTCGCGAAAGCGGCGCGCACGTTTCCGGCGGGCACTGGACCCGCGCACAAGTACCTGATCGTCGGGGCCGGTCCGGCCGGTCTCCAGCTGAGCTACTTCCTTCAGCAGGCGGGGGCGGACTACGTGACGCTGGAGCGGGAAGCGGCTCCGGCGCACTTCTTCCGGCGCTACCCCCGGCACCGCCGGCTGATCTCGATCAACAAGGTGTACACCACCAGCGACGACCCCGAGATCCGGCTGCGCTGGGACTGGAACTCGCTGCTCAATCACGAGCCGCGGCTGCTGTTCCCCGAGTACAGCGGCGAGTATCTGCCGCACGCGGACGACCTGGTCCGCTACCTCACCGAGTTCGATCGGTTCCACGAACTGCGGATCAAGTACAACACGCCGGTGCTTGGCATCTGCCGGACCGCGGACGGCGAAGGGTTCGCCGTGCGCACGCACAACGGTGTCATCTACGCATCCTGCGTCATCGTGGCGACGGGATGGGGCGAGCCGTACGTGCCGCCGATCGCGGGAATCGAGCACGCGGTCGGCTACGAGGACGTGAAGCTGGACCCGGCGGCGTTCGCCGGCAAACGGGTCCTGATCATCGGCAAGGGCAACTCGGCGTTCGAGACCGCGCACGCCATCTTCGGCCGCGCGGCGATGGTGCACGTGGCCAGCCGCCGGCCGCTGCGCCTGGCCTGGAACACCAAACACCCCGGCGACGTGCGCGGGCACTACGGCGGGTTCCTCGACAGCTACCAGTTCAAGACCCTGCATTCGGTGCTCGACTGCACCATCGACGAGATCCGCCCGGTCGGCGACCGGTTCGACGTGCGCATCACGTATTCACACGCGCTCGGCGAGACGGCTCTGCTTGAGTACGAGTCCGTCATCCGCTGCACCGGCTTCCGGATGGACCGCGCCATCTTCGACGCCGACTGCCAGCCGGCGATGGACGAGGAGGGCCGGCTGCCGCGGGTGTGGCCCGACTGGCAGGCGGAGAACGTGGACGGCCTCTACTTCGCCGGAACCATTGCGCAGGCCCGCGATCTGCGGCGGGCGTCCTCGGCGTTCATCGACGGCTTCCGGTACAACGTGCGCACCCTCAGCGCGCTGCTGCGCGAGCGCTACGAGGGCGTACCGCTGGCCAGCGAGCAGGCGCCCGCGGACCCGTCGGTGATGACCGAACTCGTGCTGGACCGGGTCAATTGCAGTTCCGCGCTGTGGACCCAGTTCGAGTACCTCTGCGACGCGATCGTCCTCGACGAGACCGGCGGCTCGGTGCGCCACTACGCCGACCTGCCCGAGGACTACGCGGTCTCCCGCTTCCGCGAATCCGAGCACTACTACACGGTCACGCTGCGCTGGGGTCGCGCCGACTACGCGGACGTGTTCGCGATCGACCGGCACCCGGTGCCGAACCGGGCCGAGGAGAGCGCGTTCATCCATCCGGTGATCAGGCGCTACCGGTACGGCGAACTCGTGGCCGAACGCCACCTGCTGGAAGACCTGCTGGCCGAGTGGCGCCGCCCGGAACGGCACATCGGCCCGCTGCGCGACTTCTTCGCCGAACAGCTCGCCCGCGAGGACGAGGCGGAGGCCGTCAGCAGTTGACCAGCACCTCGCTCAGCGGTTTGCGATGGATGTCGGGGACCCGGGCGCCGTCCGCCGGGTACCCGACCGGGATCACCACGAACGCCCGCTCCTCGGCGGGCCGGTCGCAGATCTCGTTGAGGAAACGCATCGGGCTCGGCGTGTGCGTGAGCGTCGCCACGCCCGCGTGGTGCAGCGCGCCGAGCAGCATGCCGACCGCGATGCCCACCGACTCCTTCGCGTAGTACGGCTTCGGGGTGTGCGGTCCCTGATGCACCTCGAAGACGACGATCACCGCCGGGGCCGTCTCCAGGAACGGCTTGTGCCAGTCGGTCCCGATCGGCGCGAGGGCGTTGAGCCACTCGTCACTGGCCCGGCGGTCGTAAAACTCCCGTTCCTCGGCCTCCGCGGCGATCCGCAGCCGGCGCCTGCGCTCGGGGTCGGTCAGCACGACGAACCGCCACGGCTGGATGTTCGCCCCGCTCGGCGCGCTCGCCGCGGCACGCACCGCCGCCTCGATGAGGCCCTGCGGCAGCGGCTGCGGCGAGAAGTCCCGCACCGAGCGGCGCGACGCCATCACGTCGGCGAAGCCCTGCGCGGCGCTCAGCATCGCGGCCGGGGTCAACCGGCGCGGCCGCAGCGGGACCATCGGCGGCTCGGGCATGAGCGGACGGATCGTCAGATCGTCGTCGGGCCCCGGACGAGCGGAGGACGGCGACGGCATGACCATCGTCGCGGAGCCCGAGGCGACAGCGGAAGCGGAATCAGCGGCGTGTTGGCCGGCATCCCCGTGAGGCATGCCGCCAGCCTCACATATCGACCCCTGCGGAAGCTACTGCCGGATTGCCGGGATCCTCATCGGCGTGTCGGGCCACCGTCTCCGTGTGCGCGGCTGTGTGTGCGGCTGTGTGCTCGACGAGGTAGTCCACGACGCCGGCCAAGCCGCCCGGTCCGGCGCCCGCCCGGCGCTGGCGCGCTGCTCCGCCGCCTTCCCGCTCCAACCGGTTCAGCCAGTCGTCGACGCGGTCGGCCTCGCCGTATTCGAGCAGGACCGGCCTGGCCGTCGCCACGAGGTCCCGGGCCAGGCGCATGGCTGGGAGCAGGCTGCCGGTGAAGACGTCGACGCCGTGCCCTTCGATGCCGTCGCGGGCGGCACGCCAGTACGCGAGCCGCATCAGCTCGCCCGGCACGCGCGGCCCCGGGTCGCCGTGCCGGGCCTTGCGCAGCGCCCGCACCACCAGCGCGCGCACCAGCGCGGCGACCGCCGCCGACTCCTCGGCGGTGACCGGTACGTCCGCGATGCGGATCTCCAGCGTGGGCAGCTTCGAGGAGGGCCTGACGTCCCAGAAGATCGTGCCGCGGTCCACCAGCGCGCCCGCGCCGAGCAGGGTCTCGACGTGCCGCTCGTAGTGCTCGGCGGAGTCGAAGTACGGCGGCGGGCCGGCCACCGGCCAACGGGTCCAGATCACGGTGCGCCAGCTCGCGTACCCGGTGTCCCGGTCGGCCCAGTACGGGGAGTTCGCGGTGAGCGCGATCAGTACGGGCAGGTGCGGGCGCAGATGGTTGCTCACCATCACCGCCAGATCCCGCTCGGGCAGCTCGACGTGCACGTGCAGCGCGCAGATGGCCAGTTCGTTGTGCAGGCCGCGGAACGTCGCGTTGCCGCGGTCCTGCCGCTCGCCCCGCCCCATCGGCGGCGGGATCGTGCCGCCGAGCACCGGGGTGCCGGTCGCCACGATCGCCGCGCCGCTCGCCCTGGCCGCGTGGGCGGCGACCCGGCGTCCCTCGGCCAGCTGCGCGTACAGCTGGTCCGCGGTGACGCACGGATCGGTCCTGGCCTCCAGTTGCAGCTCGGTGATCTCGCCGCCGACCCGGCCGCCGCCGAGCAGTTCGACCGCGTGCCCGACCACCGCCGGGGCCACCGGCGCCGGCGCCCGGGAGACCGGGTCGACGAGCAGGAATTCCTCCTCGACGCCGAACTGCGGCCGCGCCGCGCCGTTCGGGACGCTCATCGCGCACCACTGATCGTCGTGGCCATCCGGCCGTGCCCCTCCCGAGTCGGTTCACGGCCCGCGCGGCGCGCGGCCGTCAGGATACTGTTTTACCCAGCCCGGCCCGCCGAATGCGCGGCGGCGAGGTGGGATTGCGCGGGGTGGGACTGCACGAGTTGGGACTGTACGAGTTGGGATCGCACCAGCTGGGGCTGCATGAATTGGGACTGGGCGGTGTCGAGCATCCGCTCGACGAGCCCGGCCAGCAGCGCGATCCGCCCCGGCATCGCGGCGAGCTCGATGTACTCGCCGCGCGCGTGGGCGCCCGCGCCCACCGCGCCGAGACCGTCCAGCGTCGGCACGCCGAGCGCCGCGGTGAAGTTCCCGTCGGAAGCCCCGGGCGCGTACGCCGCGCCGGGCGGCTCCATGCCGAGCGCCTTGGCCGTGCGCTGCGCCAGTTCCGCCAGCGGCAGGCTGACCTCCGGGTCGAGGGGGTAGCGGTTGACCCCGCCGCCCAGCTCAAGCGCGGCGCCGTCGAGCTGCGGGACCAGACCGCGCAACGCCGCGTCCACGCGCACCAGCTCGCTGCGTGTCCATGCGCGTACATCGATGGTCAGCGTCGCGAGTTCGGGCACGGTGTTCGTAGTCGTGCCGCCGGACAGGACGGTGGGCGTCACGCTCGTGCCGCGCTCCTCGTCCGCGAGGGACCGGACCGAGAGGACGTGGTGCGCCAGCTCGACGGTGGCGTTGATCCCGAGGTGCGGTTCCACGCCGGCGTGGGCGGCGCGGCCGCGCGCGGTCAGCCGGTATACGGACCCTCCCTTGCGCGCGATCTTCAGCCGGCCGTCCGGCGTGCCCGGCTCGCACACCAGGACCGCGCCGGAGCGCATGGCCTGCTCCTCGATCAGCGGGCGCGAGGTGACGGAGCCGGTCTCCTCGTCGCAGGTGAGCAGGACCGCGACGCGGGAGGGGTCCGGCAGCGACGCGAGCGCGGCGAACATCTGGACGATTCCGGCCTTCATGTCGAGCACGCCCGGTCCGGTCGCCCGGCCGTCGGCGACCGCGAACGGCCAGTCGTCGATCGTGCCCTTGGGCCAGACCGTGTCGTAGTGGCCGAGCATCAGGATCCGCTGGTCCGCCGCGGGCCAGAGCAGGTGGGGCAGCCCGTCGCGCACGACGCGGCGGAACGGGCGGCCGAGCACCGCGGTCCCCCAGTCGGCCACCAGATCGGCGCAGTGGTTCAGCGGGCCGAGCGCTCCGGGCGGCGACTCAAGAGCCACCAGTTCGGCCAGCCGGTCCGCCAACGCGGCGGGGGATGAGAACAGCGACGCTTCGGGCGGCGTTTCGGGCGAGGTGTCGAAAGGTTCGGATTCCCCGGACGCCCCCGTGGCTGCGAACGGCACGTGACCAGCTCCTCGATGACGGTCTCGACGACGGATCAGTCCTCTTAGAGGGTGCGCACCCTCTCGGACCGACCGGAATCGGTCCCGATATCGAGTATTTGGGCCAGGAAACGCCGATTGCCTCTTCACCGGTGCCCTCTGCGGCCGCCGGCCGATCGATCGGTGTCGAATCGCCTGTTCAAGCGGCGCGCATCCGATCCGCTCCGAGCTTCGGATGCTTCCGCGCACGCCCTTGCCCCGGCCGCGCGGCGGCCTGTGGCAAGACGCGAACTGAAAGTTTCCGCCGCCAGCAGCACTCGGCGCACCGCCATGCCCTGTTTACTTGGTTTTCGATCGGCCTCCTCCTACCTTGCCCGCGCGAGGAGAGGAGACCACGATGCTCATCAGGAAGGCCGATGGCCGGCCAGCCACAGCTCCACAGCCCGGGAAGCGCGCGAAGGTCGTCAGGGCGACAGGCGCGGTGACCGCCGTCGCCACGCTGTGTTCGATCGCCGTCGTCGGCGCCGCGCACAGCGCCTTCGCGGCGGACACCGCCACGATCAACGGGGCGACCACGTTCCAGACCATCACCGGATTCGGCGCCTCCGAGGCGTTCGGCGAGGCGAGCACCGTGATGAGTGCCTCGTCGTCGGTGCAGCAGCAGGTACTCGCCGACCTGTACAGCCCGACGACCGGCGCCGGCCTGACCATGCTGCGCAACGAGATCAGCGCCGACTCCGGCGACACCATCGAGCCGACCGCGCCGAGCGGCCCCACCGCGACGCCGGCCTACTCGTCGCTCGCCTCGATCAACCAGGACCAGGGCCAGCTGTGGTTCGCCCAGCAGATCAAGAGCCTGTACGGCGTGAACAACGTGTTCGCGGACGCCTGGAGCGCCCCGTCGTTCATGAAGACCAACAACTCCACCAGCAGCGGCGGCGCCGTGTGCGGCCTGACCGGCGCCACGTGCAGCAGCGGCAACTGGGTGCAGGCGTACTCGAACTACCTGGTCCAGTACGCCAAGGACTACTCGGCGGCGGGAATTCCGCTCAGCTACATCGGCCCGGAGAACGAGGCCAACCTCTCGACGAGCTATGACAGCATGCAGCTGAGCCCGTCGCAGACCGCGCAGCTGATCGACACGCTCGGCCCGACCCTGTCGAGCTCCGGCCTGTCCACGCAGCTGGAGTGCTGCGCCACCGAGGGCTGGGACTACGCCGGGCAGTACGCCCCGGCGATCGCGAGCGACACGACCGCGAACTCGTACACCAAGGTCTTCACCAGCCACGGCTACACCGCGTCGCCGACCTCGCCGCTGTCGAACTGGAGCAAGCCGGCCTGGCAGACCGAGTGGTCGACCTTCGACACCTTCAACACCGCCTGGGACGACAACAGCGACGCCTCCGGAATGACCTGGGCCCAGCACATCCACCAGGGCCTGACCGGCGCGAACCTCAGCGCGTTCCTCTACTGGTGGGGCAGCACGACCCCGTCGGAGAACGGCGACAACGAGGGCCTGCTGGAGATCAACGGCACCTCCGTCCAGACGACCGGCCGGATGTGGGCCTTCGCCAACTACAGCCGCTACATCCACCCCGGCGCGGTGCGCATCGGCACGACCACCACGAACAGCGGCCTGGACATCAGTGCCTACAAGAACACCGACGGCACTGTCGCAGTGGTCGTGCTCAACACGGCGACGGCCGCCGACACGGTCGGCTACTCGCTCAGCAACACCGGCTTCACCAGCGGCAGCGCGACGCCCGTGCTGACCAACTCCACCAACAACGCGGCGAGCCAGTCCGCGATCGCCGTCAGCGGCGGCGCGTTCACCGCGACGGTCCCGGCCCGCTCCCTCGTGACCTACGTGATCACGCCGGGCGGCAACCAGTCCTCGTCGGCGTCCGCGTCGGCCTCACCTTCGGCGTCCCCGTCCCCGTCGGCCTCGCCGTCGCCGTCGCCGTCCGCGTCCCCGTCGGCCTCGCCCTCGGCGTCTCCCTCGGCTTCGCCGTCGAGCAGCCCGTCGAGCAGCAGCGGCTGCACCGTGGCGTACTCCACCACCTCGCAGTGGGCGGGCGGCTTCACCACGAACGTGGTGATCACCAACAACGGCACATCCACGATCAACGGGTGGACCCTCAAGTTCACCTTCCCGGGTGATCAGAAGATCACCAATGCGTGGAACGCCACCTACACACAATCCGGCGAAGCGGTAACCGGCACGAACCTGAGTTACAACGCGACGATCGCGCCCGGAGCCAATACCAGCTTCGGCTTCCAGGGCACCTGGACCAACAGCGATGCCGTGCCGACCAGCTTCACCCTGAACGGCGTGACCTGCCACTGATGAGGTAGCAGGCGCCCAGTTCGACAGCGTGCCCTCCGCTCGCGGATTCCTGCGAGCGGAGGGCACGTGCTTTTTCGGGGCCGTGCAATCAAGGGGCCGTGCAATCAACAGGGGCGAATCGGCATCTACGTCTCATGTGACGGGCCTGAGTGTCGCGAGTGTGGGTTACCTGGCGGCGTTCGCTGCTGGGCTGGTGTCGTTCGCCTCGCCGTGCGTGTTGCCGCTGGTGCCGGCGTACCTGTCGCTCGTGACGGGACTTGAGACGACAGAACTGACGGACGACACGCGTCGGCACGCGTGGCGGGTGTCTCGGGATACGGGTCTGTTCGTCCTCGGTTTCTCGGCGGTCTTCATCGCGTTGGGGCTTACCGCGACCGCGGTCGGCCGGAGCCTCATTCGTCACCAGGCGGCGCTGACGCGGATCTCCGGGCTGATCGTGCTCGCGATGGCGCTGTTCCTGGCGGGCTCGCTGGTACTGCGGCTGCCCTGGCTGTATCAGGACCTCCGGTTCCGGCCCCGGCTCTCCCGCTACGGCCCGTTCACCACGCTGGTCGCCGGGGCCGCGTTCGGTTTCGGCTGGACGCCGTGTGTCGGGCCGGTGCTCGGCTCGGTCCTCGCGGTCGCCGCGACGCGCGGCCGGGCGGCCGACGGTGCCGGGCTGCTGGCGGCCTACTCGCTCGGGCTCGGGCTGCCGTTCCTGGTCACCGGGCTCGCGTTGGGCAGGTTGATGGGCGTGTTCGGCTGGATCAGGCGGCATTCCGCCGGAATCACGCTGGCCGCCGCGCTGGTGCTCGCAGGTTTCGGCGTGCTGCTCACGCTGGACCGGCTGACGTGGATCACCAGCGAGGTGCAGAACGCGCTGCGTGCCTCGGGGTCGGTTTGGCCAACCCGGCCGGGATGACGAGGAGGAACTGATGGCGATGGCGCGACGACGCACGATCGTGCTGGCCGCCGGGGTCGCCGCGGTGGCGGCGGCGTTCGGCGTCTTCGCGGTCGATCGGGGCGGGGCACCGTCCGGTACGTCGACCGCGCCGACAGCCTGGGTGCTGCCCGCGCTGCACGGCGACGGCCGGGTCCGGCTCGCGGACTTCCGCGGCCGTCCCACGGTGCTGAGTTTCTTCGCGTCGTGGTGCACGGCCTGCGACTTCGAGCTTGCGGGCTTCGCCGACGTGTCGGCCGAACTCAAGGGCAGAGTCGACTTCGTCGGGGTGAATGCGCTGGAGACCGGTGACCGGGACTACATGGTGCGTCGGCACAACATCGCCTGGTGGCCGTTGGCCGGCGATGTCGGCGGCGCGAACGGCTCGGGCCTGCACGACGCGCTCGGCGGCGGGTCGAGCATGCCGATCACGGCGTTCTACGACGCGGACGGGCGGCTGCTCCGCGTCGACCGCACGGCACTGCCCGAGGGCGCGCTCGAACAGGAACTCGCACAGCTCTACGGCATCACCGGGATCGGCTGACCATGAGAACACCGCGAATCATGAAGGCGCCGCGAATTTCGAGATGGCGGCCACGGCGCCGCGACCTGCTCTCCATCACCATCGTGCTGGCTGTGATCGCCGCGCTGACGCTCGGGAAGGCCGTGTTCGTGCACAGATCCTCGCCGCCACGCACGAGCACCGTGTCCGGCGCTCACTCGTGCGGTCAGGACCTGAACTACACCGTTCCCGGCATCTCCGGGCCGCCGGACGACCCGCTCGTGGTGCTGCTCGGCGTCAACAGCATCCCGGCGATCACCCAGCCTCGTTTCGAGTCGGTGCAGAACGCGCAGCAGTGGCTGCCGTCCGATGCCCCGGTCATCACTCTCGCCCTGGGCGGCGAGGTGCGGGCCTACCCGTTGGCGATTCTGGAATGGCACGAGGTCGTCGACGACACGATCGGCGGCCTGCCGGTCGCGATCACGTACTGCCCGCTGTGCAACACCGCGATCGTCTACGACCGCCGTGACGGGCACTCGCTGCTCACGCTGGAGACCTCCGGAGCGCTGGACAACGGCGCTCTCGTGCTCATCGACGCCGCGAGTCGGCAGTTGTGGCTGCAACCATCCGGCGCACCTCTATATAAGGGCAGCCCGCTGACATGGGTGCCGAGCGGGCTGATGTCGCTGAGCGACGCGACGCACGCGTACCCGCACGTAGTCGTGCTGAGCCGGGATACGGGCTTTGACAGGGACTACTCGGCGAGTCCGTACGGCGACGTCGGCGGCAACGGCACCGCACTCGGCTTCCGCGGCTACTACGACGAGCGGATCCCGCCGAAGACCCGGGTGAGCGGCGTGGTGGTCGACGGTCGTGCCCGCGCCTGGCAGTACTCGTCCCTCGCACAGCGGCACGTGGTCGACGACACGGTCGCCGGCGCTCCCGTCGTCGTGTTCTACGACCAGGCCGTCAGCGGAATCGGCGACGCGGCGGACCTGGGAACGGCGCCGCAGGTCGGCGCGACCGCCGTCTATCAGCGCACTGTGGCCGGCCGCGTACTCACCTTCACGCCGCTCGGCTCGGACTCCGCACAGTTCCGCGACCGCGAGACCGGCAGCGTGTGGGACTTCACCGGTCGCGCGGTCGGCGGCCCGCTGACCGGAGCCCAGCTGACGACGATCGAGCATCTGGACACGTACTGGTTCGCCTGGGCCGCCTTCTATCCGGGCACAAGTCTTGACCCACCCGCTCCGGCGTGCACGCACTGACCCCCGAGACCGGAAGTCCTCGGGGGCAGGCAGCGTCGAGCTCAGACGGAGGGCGGGCGGCGTGCGGCCAGCAGCCGGACACCGAAGGTCGCGTCCTCCCAGAGCGTGCGGACGTGACCGCAGCCTGCGTCACGCAGGAGCGCTTCCAGTCCATCGGTCACCGGAGGCTCGGCACCGGCCAGGAGCGACTCGACGCGAGTCACCGCCGCGCCGAGGGAGCGCTTCGGCGGCACGGGGCAGGTGAGCACGATCCAGCCGCCGGGTGCCAGCGCCGCGACCGCCGCGCCGACCGCCGAATCCAGTTCGGCCGGGCGCAGTCCGGCGACCGGCAACCAGGCCAGGGCCAGCTGATCGGCGGGCTCGAACCCCGCGATGTCGGCGCCGACGTCACGGACGTCGATCGGCGCACCGCCGGGCAGTCGCCCGGCCACGGCGCGCCGGGCGGTCCCGGCGTTCGGTTCGAGAGCGAGTACTGACACGGTGGGCAGCTGCATGGCCAGCGCGTACGCGCTGCGTGCACCGTCGCGCGCAGCGCAGCCGATCCGGGCGTCCGGGCGGTTCAGCAGGGCGTCCAGGCCTTCCATCCGCCCCACCAGCGGATCGGCGAGCACGTCGGCCAGCAGCGGCGCGTCACCGCCGCTGCCGGGCAGCTCGCGCACCGCGTCGAAGCCGGAAGACGGAGGCAGCGATGGTGGTACCGACGACGACGGCACGCGCAGTTCGGCCGCGCCGACGAGTGCACGCTTCAGCCGCGCGGTGAACGCCGTGGAATGCGGGCCGCCGACCAACAGCCGTTCCATGCCTTGGTCGGTGACGTAGCGGCCATCGTCCTGGATACGGACGACGCGCACCCTCGCCAGGACGTCCAGCAGTCCCTGAGTGAATTCCACGGGCAGTTCGGCGCGCTCGGCGGCCTGCTGAACCGTGCCCGGCCACAGCAGGCGGGCGAGCAGATCCGTGCGCACCGCGACGACGCAGGCCACGAATGCCCACGCCTGCGCAGCCGACTCGCCGAGTCGGCTCTCCGGCTCCGAGACCGCGGGCGCAGCCGGGTAAGCATCCAGGTCGCCGACTCCGGCGAGCAGCGCGTCAGCGCGTTCGAACAGTGCCGTCATCCCGGCACGTTGCGCGGCGTCCAGCCGGTGATCGAGCCCGGCTGCCTTCAGCAGCTCCGCGAGAGCGCCGGAGAGCTCGGCTCGGCCCTCACCGTCAAGGTTCTGCTTCGCGTCGAGCGCGGCGAGCGCCCACCAGGCGTCGGCGAGCCGAGCCACCGTGCGCTGTGCGCCGTCCTCGCGCAGCGCCCTGCCCTCCAGGCCGACGATCGAGCGCTGGCCCAGCTGGATCAGCAGCAGTTCCTGCGAACCCTGGCCGCCGATCAGACCCAGCACGTCGCGCATGTAACCCTCCCAGGGGAAGGCGCTCATATAGCTCTCGCCACCCTGGAGGTTCATCACCAGCCGACCGACGCGGATCGCGCACTCGGAGGCCTGGTGCTTGGCGGCGGTGGCGACCGCGTCGAAGTACGGGTCGCGGCCTGAGGCGCGCGTGCCGTCGAGTGCGCGGTAGAGGGTCGACCGGGTCGACTCGACGAGCACCCGCATCTCGCCGACCGAGCGTTCGACGTTGGGGTAGTCCAGCACCCGGCGGCCGCTGCGCTTCCGTGAAGCCAGCGACTCGACGCAGGCTTCGACGATGCCTTCCATCGCGCCGAGCACCCCGCAGGCGCTCATCATCCGGCGGTTGCGCGCGTACGTGTTCAGCTCGCTGAGCGCGTCCGCGCGCCAGACCAGCCGCCACTCGGGCAGCCGTACGTCATGCAGCAGCACCTGCCCCAGCCCCATGGTGCGCAGGCCCATGGTCTCCAGCGGCACCGCGGTCACGCCGGGATCGTCCCGCTCGACGATGAACGCGAGCATGTCGTTGGAGGCCTCGTCGCGGACGTAGAGCACGAACAGGCTCGCGATGACCGCCCCGGCCACGAAGCGCTTGGCCCCGTTGAGGATCCACCGGCCGTCTTCGAGGCGCGCGGTGGTCTGGTAGTCGTACGGGTCACGGCTCTCATACGCGCCCTGCACCGCGAAACGCCGCCCGGCGACCAGGTCGGGCACGTAGCGGTCGATCAGCTCCGGCCGGCCGCTGGCCAGGATCAGCTCGGTGTTCTCCACGTTGATGTCCAGCATCACCGGGAAGCCGGGGTCGCGGGCCAGCCGGGCCACCTCGGCGACCACCACGCCCCAGTCGAACTTGTCCCGGTCGGCGCCGCCGATCCCGGCCGGCAGCGCGAACTGGAGCAGGCCGAGCTCGCTGGCCTCCTGGAACAGGGTGGGGCCGAAGGGCTCGCAGGCCCGGTTCCGCAGCCGCGATCCGGGGTTGACCCGGTCGAGCACGAACCCTGCGAAGCGGGCGCGCGCCTCCTGCCGGACCTCCTCGACCCGCGCCTCCAGCGCCATGTGCCCGTCCGCCGCGCGGTCCATGACGTCGGCGGCGTGCCTGCGCGGCGTGAGGGTGCTCACAGTGCGCCCGCCCGCGCCGGTCCGGCCGCGTTCGCGATCCGCGCCGCAATCCCGGCGTCGGCGGCGAAGGCGGCGCTCATGTCGATGGCGACGGTGGCGTCGGGATCGACTGCGGCCTGCGGGCCGTCGGGGTCGAAGCCGCGCGGGTCCTCGGCCAGCCGCCGGGCGACCTCCTCCAGGGTGTCCCCGCCGAGGAAGCGTTCGAGCGGCACGTTCGCGCCGGTGTCCTCCTCGATCTCGGCGGAGAACTCGGCCGCGGTCAGAGAGTCGATCCCCAGCTCGCCGAGCGGCTGGTCGGTCTCGACCTCCGCCTCGGGCACGCCGAGCAGGCGGGCCAGTTGCGTGCGCAGCCAGGCGAGGTTCGACTCGGCGTCTGCGGTGATGATGGCGTCCTCCCCAAATTCCCTTTGTTGCACAAGTCCGGTGACGCAGTGGTGCATTGGCGCGGTGGTGCATTAGTGCAGTGGTGCGGTCGTGGTCGTGGTCATGCGGTCGTGGTCGTGCGGTGGTGCGGACCGAGTCCGGGACACACCTCAGTTCGCGCTGCGCGCCGGTCAGTTCGTGCTGCGCACCGGGCCGCGGTACTGCGCGGCGAGCCGCAGCGGCACCAGCGAGAACGCCCGGTCCTCGTCGTCGAGCCCTGCCAGCAGCAGCGCCAACCGGTCCTCGGCCTCGCGATCCGGCTCGACCGGCAGGCCGAGGCGCCCGGCGATGCGGCGCAGCGCGACGCGGAGCCAGGCCGGATCGGCGGCGATCCCACCGAGCGCTTCGCGCCGCTCCAGCCAGGTGTGCACGCAGCAGGCTCCGGCGTGCACCAGCGCGTGGCGCCGGGCCGCTTCGTAGGCCGCGGCCGTGCGGTGCGCGGCCAGCCCGCCGGGCGATTCATGGGCCTGATTCCGGGCGGCGATCAGCGGGCGGGCCAGCGCCGCGAGGCCGGGATCCTGGCCGGCCAGCCGCTCGACGGCGTCGTCCAGCAGGTCCACGACTTCGTCCGCGCTGCCGTAGATGAGCGAGGGACGCGGCTTGCCGGGCGTCCAGTCCGGCACCGGCCCGCCGAATCCGAACAGCAGCGGCAGCGGCAGCTGTGCCGGCCCGCGCCGCCGGGCGCCGCTGACCAGCTGCGAGTGGATCGTCTCCAGCTGGACCAGGGAGGTTCCCTCGAACACCGGGGTGATCGCCGCGTCGCGGGCAAGCTTCTGGAACGCGCCGCCGGCCACCCCCTCGCGCAGGTATGCCCGCGCGCTGAGGACTTCGCCCGCGGCATTCACCACGTCGATGCAGAAGCCCGGTACGACGTACTTGGCCACCGCCGACCACAACGCCATCCGCTGCGGCGCGACGTCGAGACCGCGGGCCGCCGCCAGTTCGGTGCACTCCGCGGCCAGCAGGTCCGCGAAGCCGCGGGCGAGCAGGGCGCGCACCGGCGCGAGGTTCATGGCGGGCTCGCCGTAGAGCACCCGTTCACGGGCGTGCCGCAGCGCGATGCGCAGCGCGGTGTCCGCCGCGCCGAGGCTCATCCCGCCGACCATGGTCCGGGTGTACTGGAGCATGCCGGAGACCAGTTCGACGCCGCGGCCGGGCCGCCCGATCCGGGCGTCCGCGCCGATCCGCGCGTCGTCGAACTCGAAGCCGCTCAGGTCGTGGCCGCGCAAGCCGAGGGTGCGCACCTTCGGCAGCCGCTGCACGCCGCGCTCATCGACCGCGTCGAAGTCCACGAAGAACAGGCCGTAGGAGGGCTCTGACGCGGCGAGCACCGCGGCGAAGGCCGAGCGTCGGCCGTTGCCGACCAGCCATTTGCGCCCGTGCAGCGCGAAGCCGCCGGGAACCGGGACGGCGCGGGTGCTCGTGGCCAGCAGGTCGCTGCCCGCCGCGTCCTCGCTGACTCCAGCCGTGCCGAACCGGCGGTCCAGCACCAGCTCGGCGACCCGCTTGCGCTGCGCGTCGTCGCCCCAGATCCACACCGGCGTGGCGGCCAGGAAAGTCGAGCCCAGGCCGACCGAGATCGCCAGCTCCCGGCGGGACATCGCGCGCACCACGGCGAGCAGGCTCTCGAAGGAGGCCAGCCGCCCGCCCTCGCCGACCGGCACCAGGTACTCGTGGCACCCGGCGGCCCACGCCGCTTCGAACGCCGCGGTCGGCACCGTCTCCTGCTCGTCGGCGCGCAGGCCACCGTCCAGCGACATGCCGCTGTCCGGGTCGAAGGGGCAGCCGAGCGCCTGTTCCAGCGCGGCCGCGTCGGCGAAGTTGGCGAGTACTGATTCCGTTCCCGTTTGTGACAGCACGCTCATGCCCGTTCCAGCACGATCGCGCACGGACCGCCGCCGTCGTCCTCGGCGAGGCCGAGTTCGTGTACGAACGCGACTTCGCCCTCGTACAGGTACGCCTCGGTGTGCACGGCGAGCACGTCCCACAGCTGTCCGGCCCGCAGCCAGGTCGCGTCGACCTTGCGTACTCCCTCGGCCAGCGCCCGGCGCAGCTGCGGCGCCCTGCTGCCGTGCCGCATCACGAACTCCTCGCGAGCGGCCCCGGCGAAGCCTACCGACTCGGCCCAGTACCACTGGTCGGCCATCTCGCAGTGGTGCCGGTACAGCCGGAAGGCCGAGTCGTGCGACCCCAGGTGTTCGCCCTCGCGTTCCAGCGCCGCGCGCAGTGCCGGGATCCGCGAGCGGAACGCGGAGTGTTCGCGTTCGTCGTCGTGGAACCGGTCGACCAGGTCCTTCGGCAGCGGCGCTGAGGCGCCGGAGAGCGCCAGGTCGCCGGACAGCCGCAGCGGCACCGAGGCGGCCCGGCTGCGCACCGCGACCGAGTCCGGGCCGCCGACCGTCATCTCCACCTCAAGCTGTGAGGAGCGCGGCCCGCGGACCCGTGCCCTGACGTCGACCTGCACCGCGTCGGCGTCCTCGAAGCGCAGCGGCTTCTCGTACTCCAGCTGCCACGCCCACAGCACCAGGCCGACCCGGTGCTGCGCGACCAGCGTGCGGTGGCTGGCCACGTGGTCGCGCAGCCAGCGGGTACCGGCCTGGAAGCCGAGCCGCCCGAGGGCGACCGGCTGCATCTGGGCCGGGGTGAACAGGCTCGCGTCGAGCACCACCTCGTACGAACTGCTGCGCGCCATCGGCGGCTAGCCTCCGGAGACCGCGGTGACGATGTCGACCCGGTCGTCCTCGGCGGCCTCACGGTCGAGTTCGTCCTCGGACAGCTGCTCGCCGTTGAGCGCGATGAAGTGTGTGGCACGCACCGTGTCCTCGCGGTCCATCAGGACCTCGCGCAGGCGCGGGAAAAGATCGGTCAGCTGATCGAGGCCGTCGCGCACGGTCTTGCCGCCGACCTCGATCTCGTTCTGGTAGTCGGTGAAACGGAGCAGGATGCCCCGTACCTTGACGATCATCGCGGGCTCCTTCCCGTCCCGGTCGGGACGGCGGTCGGCTGGCTCCCACTCGACGGGAGCGGATCGGGGCGGGGGCCGCGCTGTCGCGGACCGGACTGCGGCCTGCGGGGCGCGGGCACCGCGCGCTGGTCGGGCGGCGCCTGCCAGCGCGCGAGCTCCTTGAGCTCGCCGGCCAGGAACTGGCGGCGGCACAGCCAGCGCTGCACCTTGCCGCTGGAGGTCTTCGGCGTGGTGCGCGGGGAGACCAGCACCACCGTGTGCGGCGGCAGGTTCAGCTCGCGGGAGACCGCGCGGCGGATGCCGTCGATCGCCTCGCGGTGCCCCAGCTCACCGATGCCGACTTCGGCCTCGTACACCACGACGAGCCGTTCCGCCGCGCTCTCGTCGTCCTCGACGGCGAACGCGGCGCCGCCGCCGCGCCGGATTCCGGGCACCGCGGCCTCGCACACCTGCTCGATGTCCACCGGGTGGTGGTTGCGGCCGTTGAGCACGATCAGGTCCTTCATCCGGCCGACCACGAACAGCTCGCCGTCGAGCAGGAATCCGAGGTCGCCGGTGCGCAGGAACGGTCCGTGGCCGTCCGCGGTGCGCGCGCCGAAGGCGTCCGCGGTCTCGTCCGGCCGGCGCCAATAGCCGTCCGCGACGCAGGGCGAGGCGACCCAGATCTCGCCGACGCCGCCGGACTCGACCGGCTCGCGGCTCTCCGGGTCCACGATCACCAGTCCGGTGCCGAGACCAGGCGTGCCACAGCCGACGAGGCGGCGGGCCGGCTCGTCGGACATCGCCGGCCGGGCGACCGCGTCGAGTTCGAGCGCGTCGCGGGCAACCGAGACCGTGCGCCAGCCGGTGAGCCGCTGCTCCCCTGTCGCGGCTGAGGCGGCGTGGCGTCCGGTCACGTAGAGCGTCGCCTCGGCCAAGCCGTAGCAGGGGAAGACGGCGTCGGCACGCAGGCCATGCGGCGCAAAGCGCTCGACGAAGCGCTCAAGTGTGTCGGGCCGCACCGGCTCGGCCCCGGTGAAGACCAGCTCAAGCGAGGACAGGTCGAGATCTTCGAGGTCTGCCTCGGTCAGCCGGCGCAGCGCGAGGTCGAATGCGAAGTTGGGCCCGCCGGTGTGCGTGGCGCGGTAGCGGGAGACCGTGCGCAGCCAGGCCATCGGGCGGCGCAGGAACGTGGTCGGCGCCATGAACGTCACCGGCATCTCGGCGACGACCGGAGTGAGGATCCCGCCGATCAGTCCCATGTCATGGTATGGAGGCAGCCAGAGCACTCCGGAGCTGCCGTCGCGCACGTCGAAGGCCCGCGCGATGATCTCGCAGTTCGCCATCAGCTGCGCGTTGGTGAGCATCACGCCGCGCGGCAGGGACGTCGAGCCGGACGTGTACTGCAACACCGCGACCGAATCCGGGGACGAGGACGGCGATGGGCCGTCGAGTATCTGTCCGAACGCAGGAGACTGACCGCTCTCGCCGTCTTCGTCGGTAGCGAGAACGAGCGGCATCGAACTGCCCGCAGCACGCTCCGTCATGACACGCCCCGTCATTACAGAGCCCAGCCACTCGCGCAGACCGGGCGCCAGTTTGGCCGTGGTGAGCACCAAGCCGGCGTCGGCGTCCTCGACGATACTCAGCAGCCGCGACATCGTGCGCGGCAGGCGCGTCGCACCCGGCGGGAAGGCGGGCACCGCGGGAATCCCGGCGTAGAAACAGCCGAACAGTCCGGCCAGGTAATCCAGGCCGGGCTCGTAGAGCAGCAGCGCAGGGCGCGGTGACCCCTGCGTCGCGGCCAGGATGGCGGCCGCGACAGTGCGCGCACGCAGGTCGAGGTCGGCGTAGCTGACCTCCCGCGCCCGGCCGTCGTCCAGGACGAAGCGGAAGGCGAGGGCGTCGGGCAGCCGCCCGGCTCGGTCGTGGAGCACCTGTGCGAAGCTGCCCACGCCGAAAGAGGACAGTCCTGTCACGATGGTGTGGTCCCCCCAAGTTCTTCCGACGGGCCTTGCGGATCGAGCCCGTCGCAACAGATCGAAATGGGCGCGGCCCGCCCCGTTGCGCGCCACCCAGAACGCTGAGCCAGGTAATCTGCGCGCAGACTACAGCCTTCGCGGAAAGGATGTGTGCCGGATGAGTGCCCTGCTACCACTGGTGGCTCCCGGCGTCCCGCTGGACCGCGACGACGTCGCCCGCTACAGCCGTCACCTGATCCTCCCCGACGTCCGGGTGGACGGGCAGCGCCGCCTGCGCAGCGCCCGGGTGCTGGTGATCGGCGCCGGAGGACTCGGCTCGCCGGTGCTGCTGTACCTGGCCGCCGCCGGCGTCGGCACGATCGGCATCGTCGAGTTCGACACCGTGGAGCTCTCGAACCTGCAACGCCAGGTCATCCACGGCGAGTCGGACGTCGGACGGCCCAAGGCGCACAGCGCGCGCGACGCGATCCGCGAGGTGAACAGCACCGTCGAGGTGCGGCTGCACGAACTGCGCCTGGACCCCGACAACGCCGTCGAACTGTTCTCGCAGTACGACCTGATCATCGACGGCACCGACAACTTCGCCACCCGCTACCTGGTCAACGACGCCGCCGCGCTGGCCGGCAAGCCGTACGTGTACGGCTCGGTCTACCGCTTCGAGGGCCAGGTGTCCGTGTTCTGGGAGAACGCGCCGGACGGCCGCGGTATCGACTACCGCGACGTCTATCCCGAGGCGCCGCCGCCGGAGCTGGCGCCGAACTGCGCGGAGGGCGGCGTGCTCGGCGTGCTGTGCGCGACCGTCGGGTCGATCATGGCGACCGAGGCGGTCAAGCTGATCACCGGGGCCGGCGAGCCGCTGCTCGGCAGGCTGCTGATCTACGACGCCCTGCGGATGGAGTACCAGACCCTGAAGCTGCGCCGCAGTCCCAAGCGCGTGCCGGTCACCGAGCTGATCGACTACGAGGCCTTCTGCGGCGTGGTGTCCGAGGAGGCCAGGCTCGCCGCCGCCGACGCGGCCATCACCGCGCCGCAGCTGCGGGAGCTGCTGGACCGCGGCACGGATGTCGTGCTCGTCGACGTGCGGGAACCGGCCGAGTGGGACATCGTGCACATCGACGGCGCGACGCTGGTCCCGAAGGACCAGATCCTCTCCGGCGAGGCGCTCGGCCGGCTGCCGCGCGACCGTCCGCTGGTGCTGCACTGTAGGAGCGGCGTGCGGTCCGCCGAGGTCCTGATCGCGCTGCGCGCGGCAGGGTTCGACAACGTCAGACATCTGCATGGCGGGATCCTGGCTTGGGCTAAGCAGGTTGATACGACTCTGCCAGTTTACTGACCGGTCGTCCGGCGTGCACCCCGCCACCTGCGGATTTAGGGGCGATCCTGACTGCCCTGAAGTACATTTCGGCCGTCGGGCCGTCCTGATAGCATCCTGACAGTGCGCCGAACTAATTGTCGGGTCCGGTCTGCCGCCTCGGGGGGATTCAGTGGTCGAGAAGAGTGCCGGGCCGCGCACGCCCGGGACGGCCGACTCGGCACGGCAAGAGGCCTTACCCGACGCCGGATCCTCCGCCACCGCCGAGTCGGACGGGTCGGCGCACGAGGCGCACGAAGCATCCGAGGCGTCCAAGGCACCTGCGGGTGTCAAGCCCTCCGTGGTGCTCGCCGTGGTTTCCGCCGGGGTGATCCTCTCCGGCATCGACCTCTTCATCGTCAACGTCGCGCTGCCGCAGATCGCCAAGAGCCTGCGCGTCGCGGACCTCTCCAACCTGTCCTGGCTGCTCAACGCCTACACCGTCGCCTTCGCGGCGCTGCTCGTCCCATTGGGTCGGCTGGCCGATCGCAGCAGCCGCATGTGGGGCTTCATCCTCGGCATCGGGCTGTTCACCGCGGCCTCCGCGCTGTGCGCCGCGGCCGGCAACCTGCCGATGCTGATCGCGTTCCGAGCTGTGCAGGGCGCGGGCGCGGCGCTGCTGACGCCGACGTCCCTCGGCCTGCTGCTCGCCGCGTATCCCGCGCAGCGGCGCGCGGGCGCGGTGCGCGTCTGGACCGCGATCGGCGGCGTGGCCGCGATCTTCGGACCGACCGTGGGCGGCCTGCTGGTGGAGCTGAGCTGGCGCTGGGTGTTCCTGGTCAACCTGCCGATCGGCATCGTCGCCATCGCCGCCGGGATCAGGCTGCTGCCGCGCGGGCAGGGCGACGCGTCGTCGTGGCCTGACGTGGTCGGCACGCTGCTGCTGAGCCTCTCGATCGGCTCGCTCGTCCTCGCGCTGGTCGACGGCAACCAGTGGCACTGGGGCTCGGCGCGGGTCGTCGGGCTGCTGATCGCCTCGGCCGTGCTGCTGGCCCTGTTCGTCCTGAGCTCGACCCGCCACCCCAGCCCGGTGGTCGAGATGTCGCTGCTGCGGGTGCCGCAGACGGCCGCGGCGCTCATCTCGACCCTGCTGTTCTCCACGGCGTTCGGCGCGATGATCTTCTCGCTGGTGCTGCTCGCCGAGAACACGTGGGGCTGGTCCGCGCTGCGCGGCGGCCTCGCGGCCACGCCGAACGCGGTGCTCGTGCTGCCCGCGTCCGTGATCGCCGGAATCGTCATGGCCCGGCGGGGCATCGGCGCCGCGGCAGTCATCACAGCGGGCTGTGTTCTGTTCGCCGGGGGCGTCCTGTGGTGGTCCATCGGCGTGCCCACACAGCCGCAGTACGTGCCGCACCTGCTGATCGGCCTGCTGCTGACCGGGCTCGGCGTCGGGCTGGCCATGCCGACCCTGTTCGGCGCCGCGACCTCGGCGCTGCCCGCGCACCGCTTCGCCACCGGCTCCGGCGTGGTCAGCATGGTCCGGCAGGTCGGGCTGGCCCTCGGGGTGGCGATCCTGGTCGCGGTGCTCGACACCGGCGCCTCGGGCCACGTCGGCATCAGCGCGCTGCGGCACGGCTGGATCGTCACCGCGGCCATCGCCTTTGCGGCACCGTCGCCGCTCCTGCTCGTGCGCGGGCAACAGCAAGTCGGCTGAGCCGACGCGAGTCGGCGCGGCAGCACGCAACAAACCAGGCAAATTCGGCAATGCGCAATTCGTCAGTGGCAAGCGGAGGGAGACACCTGTCTTGGAAGAGATCGAGTCCTACATCCGGCAGAAGTTCGCCGAGAACGCCGGGATCACCGTGGAGCAGTTCGCCGGCGAGGGCGTCACGCTGGCCGATGTCATGGCCATGAGCACCAAGATGACCAACAGCATCGACCTGATGGAGTCCTTCGCCCGCACCGCGAACGGTCTGCGCAAGGACTACGGCGTGCGCGTGCGGCTGCCCGCGCTCCCCCTCGACACGCCGATCCCGGTCGTGTTGAAGACCTTCCTCGAAGAGTACGAGCGGCAGCGCGAGCAGCAGGAAGAGGCGCAGCGGTGACCATCGGACAGACGGACCTTGACCAGCAGCAGTCGGACCACGCGGTCGCGGTCGCGACCCCGGTCGCAGCCGGGCAGAAGCCCGTGCTCCCGCTCGTTCCGGACGAGCAGCCGGTCATCATCGCCGACCTCTACGACGCGCTCACCGAACGTGGCATGTCGCTGATCGACGTGACCTGGGAGCAGCAGCGGCTGCACGAGTCGCGCCGGTGGAGCGTGGTGGAGATGCTGCGGCAGATCGACCTGGACAGCCTGACCGCGCGCGACCTGAGCCTGGTCTGGAACGCCGGGCGCGCCGAACTGACCACCAAGCCCGGAGCCGACCGGCTGGAGCGGCAGGCGGACAAGGAGTGCCGGCGCTGGCAGGAGCGCAATCCGGCGGTGGCGGCGATCATGCAGGCCTGCGGGACCTGGAGCCGCTACTGGAACGAGGAGGAAGCGCACCACGAGACGGTGTTCAACCGGCTGGCCACCGTCTGCGGGATGGACCCGATCACCGACGAGACCTTCCTGGAGTTCCGCCAGGTCTTCCCGGACGACGACATGCTGCGCACGCTGGTGCTGCTGGCGATCTCCGAGATCACCGCGGCGGTGAACTACGGCCAGTGCCAGCTGGTCACCGGGGAGCCCGGACTGCGCAAGCTGTTCAAGCAGGTGGCCGCGGACGAGATCCAGCACCGCAACTACTTCATCGCGTTCGCCAAGGCGCTGGTGGACAGCGGCGAGTACCCGGCGAAGGACGCGTTCGCCGTCGCGCACCTGTTCCTGCGCCAGGACGGCGAGTTGCAGGGCAGCGACCGCACGCAGGTGGAGGACCGCGGCGGCCACGTGAACTGGTGGGACCACCTGGAGAACCAGGGCCACGACCACCCGCCCACGGCGATCGACCGCAAGGAGCAGCTGATCTTCAGCGCGCTGAAGAAGATCACCGGCATCGAGGTCCACTCGCCCGACGAGGTGGAGGAGACGTGGCTCGACCTGGTCGGCAGCTGACCGGCGTCGAGTCCTCATCCCGCCGGACGGCGCCCCCGACGAACACGGACTGAGTGAACTGATATGCAATTCGGCGAATCGATCCTCGCGCTCCAGGTGCGCCCGAACGATCTGGACGTCCTGGGGCACGTGAACAACGCGGTCGTCCTTGAGTACCTGGAGGCAGGCCGCTGGGACTGGCTCGCCGGGCAGGGCATCACGCGCGGCGGCGGCGTCACCGCGGTCGTCGCCCGCGCCGAGGTCGACTACCGGGGCGAGATCCCGTTCGGGCCGATCGAGGTCCGCACGGTCCTGGAGTCGCCGAGCGCCGAGGAACTGGCGGAAGGCGAGGCGGGCTACCGCGCGGTGTTCCGCCAGCGGATCCGCCGCGCGGACGCCGCGGGCAGCACTGTCGACGAGGACAGTGCTGTCAAGGCGAGTTGGGCGGTCGAGGCGCTGATCACCGTGGCCTGCATCGACGTGGAGCGCCGCTGCCTCGTCCCGCTGGACGAGTTCCTTTCGGCGTCCGTCTGAACACGACCGACCAACGCGCAACTCAGAACGCGGCGTAGCCACAAACACGGCGTAGCCACAAATGCAGCGCGGCCACGATCACCGTTCGGCCAAGAACACGGCGTAGCCACAAACACGGCGTGGCCAAGAACACAGCGCAGCCGAGAACACAGTGGGGGAGACAGTGCTCGAATTCATCACGGAGAACGCGCAGTGCCCGCCGGCGCGCGGCCTGTACCTCTACCAGAAGTTCGCGCAGGAGCCCGAGTTCGTCGCGTACCGGGATCTGCCGGGGCGCGTCGCGGCATACGCGGAACACCTGCGAGGGCAGGGGATCGCGCCGGGAACCAGGGTGCTGTTCCCGTTCGAGACGTCGGCCCCCGTCATCCTCTCGTTCCTGGCGCTGCTGGAGATCGGCGCGCTGCCGCTGTCGGTGAAGCCGCTGCTGCTGAACATGACGAAGGACGCGTATGAGGACTTCATCGGCAGGGTCGCGCGCGACCACCGCGCCGAGTACGTCCTAGGGGTACCGAGCCTGGCCAACGTGGCGGCGCCGGTGCCCGCCGCGACCCTGCCACCGGCCGATCTCGCGCCGTCGGCCGCCGGGTTGCGCACGCCGCCCGGCGAGGAGCTCGCCTTCGTGCAGTTCTCCTCGGGATCGACCTCGTTCCCCAAGGGGATCCCGGTCAGCCACGACATGTTGCGCAAGAACCTCGCGATGATCCTGAACACGGACGGGCGCCTCCCGCACGAGCGGGTCAGCAGCTGGCTGCCGCTGTACCACGACATGGGCCTGGTCGGCGGGCTGCTCTCCTGCCTCGCTCGCGGCTGCGACCTGCTGCTCGCCACGCCCGAGGTGTTCCTGTTCGACGCGTCCGGCTGGTGGGAGCACATGGCCCGGGAACGGGTCATGGGCTCGGTGATCCCCAACTTCGCGATCGACTACTCGCTGCGGATGATGGAGAGCGCCGCGCCGCAGGACATCGCAGACCTCGACCTCTCCGGCCTCAGGTCGATCTACCTGGGCAGCGAGCCGATCAACGTGCCGAACCTCGAAGCGCTGCTCGACCTGCTGGCGCCCGCCGGGCTGCGGCGTGACGTCTTCATGCCCTGCTACGGCATGGCCGAGGCCGTGCTGCTGGTCTCCAGCATGCCGCCGGGCAGCGGGATCCGGCTGGTCAAGGCGCCGTCCGGGGTGCCGGCCATCTCGGTGGGCCGCCCGATGCCGCAGTTCACCGTGCGGCTGCGCGACGAGGCTGGCCGGATCTGCCAGGAGAACGAACTCGGCGAGATCGAGCTGGCGGGCGGCAGCCTCGCCGCGTCGTACTTCGAGAGCGAGATCGAACTGCTGGCGCCGGACGGCTTCTACCCGACCGGCGACATCGGCTTCGTCGACGACGCAGAGCTCTTCATCACCGGCCGGATCAGCGATCGGATCAAGGTCAACGGGCAGAGCTTCTTCGCCGCGGACTTCGAGCAGGCCCTGGAGCGGCTTGCCTTCGTGCGGGACGGACGATCGGCCATCCTGCAACTCGACGGCACCGGCGGCGCCATCGTCGTCCTGGCCGAGGTGGACCGCACGGCGCGCGCCGACATCGAGGGCAGCCGCGCTACGATCGTCGCGCACCTCGTACAGTCGATGGGTGTGAAGGTGGACGCCTCCGACGTGCACTATGTGCGGCCGGGACAGCTCAGCCGCACCAGCAGCGGCAAGTTGCAGCGCCGTGCGATAGCCCGGGCGTACCGGGACGGCACGCTCGAAGGCCTCACGCTGACCGGCCGACCCCGGGATCAGTGAACACAAACGCAGAGGTAGTGAACGTAGAAGGGAACAGCGCGTGCCGAAGCTGGACCGCGACGGGGACGTGTACGTCCTGCACCTCACGCCGGACGACGAGAACCGGTTCCGTCCCGACTGGCTCGGCGAGGTCGAGGCCGCGCTGGACGAGGTCGAGGCGGCATCAGGCCCCTGCGCGCTGGTCACCGCGGGCTCCGGGAAGTTCTGGTCCACCGGACTGGACGTGGACTGGCTCGGTGCCAACCTGGACCAGACCGCGGCCTACCTTGAGCGCATCGGCCTGCTGTTCGCGCGGACGCTGGCATCCCCCGTGGTGTCGGTCGCCGCGCTGAACGGCCATGCGTTCGGCCTCGGCGCGATGTGGGCGCTGGCCCACGACTTCCGCGTGATGCGCGCGGACCGGGGTTACTTCTGCCTGCCCGAGGTGGATCTCGGCCTGAACTTCGAGCCCGGATTCGCGGCCCTGATCCGCTCGCGCCTGACCCCGACGGTGGCACACGAGGCGATGACGACCGGGCGGCGTTACGGCGGTGCCGACGCACTCGCCGCGAGCATCGTGGACCAGACCACGACCGCCGACGACCTGCCAGCCGCCGCGGTCGCCAAGGCCGGGGACCTCGCCGCCAAGACCAAGCCGGTGCGCGGCCAGATCAAGGAAATGCTCTACGCGGAGGTCCTCGAGGCGCTGCGCAAGCCGACCACTGCCTGAGCACGCCGCACTGTCTGAACCCGCACCGCACTGCGCCGCGCGCTGCCGTCTGAACCCGCACCGCATTACGCCGCACACTGCGCCATGCTTCAACATCAACCCCGCCCGACCACGCCGCCACGACACCGGCGACCACAGCTCGTCCGACCCGCTCGTTCACACTTATCGGGTTCTTACAACCGCTCTGCGAGAGTTTCGCTGTCCACAGCGATTCGGGTTGGAGGAACGGTGAGGCGAGCGACCGGAGCGGTGGTTGCCGGAGTCGTGGCGGTGTTGT
>NZ_DASYZI010000289.1:0-11577 GCF_035946395.1 Actinocrinis sp. | reverse complement strand
GACGTATTCGTTGCCTGTACCACTGTCGTCCGGCGGGCCGTTGAACGGTTCGAAGGTCTTGCCGTCCGTGCTGACCTGGACTCGGCAGGTGAATCCGCAGCCGCGCACGACCAGCAGCGTTGCGTCGATCGGCTTGGGCAGCAGCACGGTGACATCCCGATGCTCGTTCTGAAGCGTTCCGGGGCAGGGCCCATCTGCGCACGCCGGGTCGTCCTGTGGCTTCCATTGCTGGTCCAGGGCTCCGTTGGTCAGCCCGCACGGGTGCTGGGGCAGTGCCCCTCCACGGCTGTCCTCGACCACGCAGGCCGCGCCGCGGCTGGCGGGAACGGCGTGCCCGGTGACCACCAGGCTTGCTGAATACCGCGCAGGCAATCCGTCGACCGTGCCGGTCTGGTGGCTGACCAACATCGCCTGTCCGTCTTCGAGCACGCGGATGTCGAAGCCGTTGCTGACGTCGGCACGCTTCGCACCTGCGGCGGGATTGTTGTCGCCGGTATCGATCTGGTCCATCTCGACTGTCTCGCTCGTGCCGTCGACCCCTGCGACCGTAGGAGGCCGCAGCACCGCGCGATGCCCGCTCACTGCCAGCGTCGCCGCATCGGCTGCCAACGGCACGGCGACGCTCGCCCCGCCCGCTGCTGATGCCGGCAACAGCAGGGTCGTGGACACACGGGCACCGGTCCCGCGCGCCGCCTCGACGGTCACGGCCAAGCCGTCCTTGTCGGTCAGCCCCTGTGGCACCGCGACCGCGAACCGCCCATTGGCGGCGACGAGGCCCTGTGCGCTTGGCGCCGAACACCCCTGCTTGTCCAGGCAGCCCAAGCCCAAGCTGAAGATCGCCTTGGCGTCGCGCCACGCCTGCTCCGAGGAGCGCAGCACCACCGTGACCGTCACTGTCGTCCCGGCGGCGACATGACCGGCCGTGTCAATGGCCGTACCACGAATCGCCGGCCCGCTGATCGACGCCGGGCTCGCGGGTATGGAACCGCCACGTGGAACACTGCTGCCCGCATCGCCGATACGCGAGCACCCCGCCAGCGCCAGCGGCACCAAAACGCACGTCCCGGCAGTCACCGCCATCGTCGCGCGTCGCCCCCAGCGTGTTCGTGATCGCAAGAGAATCGACACCCCCACCGCAACTCCCTGTCCACCCGTGCCCGTGCTCATCCACGTGTTCATTCGGTCATGGGCTTGCGCGCTTGCGCCACGGCCGGGGAGCCATCACACGCCTGGTAGAAGGGTTCTGACTACGAAGATCCTTCGGCGGGACGGCTCCGTGCGTGACCCAGGCTCGCACACTCGATGTCTCCCGTGAACCGGTGTGGTAGCTCGCCCCGCCTGCTGCATGCCGACCTACGTACCTGGCCGACCGTCGACTGATCGTCGGGACGATTGCGCACGCGGTATCCCCTGGCACTGTTGCCAAACCCTGACACACCCGACGCGTCACCCGGTTCATGCGGCGTTCATGCGGCATCTACACTTTCATTAAAGTTCTACATGTCTGTAGATAGAGAGAGTCCGCCGCGCATGACCTCCAACGTCGCCCCTGCTGCCGTCTCGACTGTCACCACCGCCGACGACGGCTGGTATCGCGACATCACCTCGTTCGCCCAGCACACCGCGTTTCTCCACACCTTCATGTCCGCGTATACGACGTTGAGCATCGGGCTGCTCGGGCTGCTGGCCCTCTACGCCTGGTGGCAGGCGCGCCGCCGCGCGGACCGCACCGCCATGGCCGCGGTCGCCTGGACCGGCCTCGGCACCGCCGTGGCGATCGGTGCCGGACTCGGGCTCAAGCAGGTGTTCGCCGAGGCCCGTCCCTGCCTGGCTATGCACGTGGCCACGGTTCAGCCTTGTCCGGGCCCGACCGACTACTCGTTTCCCTCTGACCACACCATCGTGGCGGTGGCCTTGGCCGTGGGACTGCTGCTCGCCGATCGCAGACTCGGGCTGCTCGCCGCCACCCTCGCCCTGTTCGAGGGCTTCTCAAGGATCTACCTCGGCCAGCACTACCCGCACGACGTGGTGGCCGGCATCATCGTCAGCACCCTGATCCTGCTGGCCGGTTGGGTGCTAGTCCGCAGGCCCCTGATTTCGCTGGTCGCGCTCCTGGAAGGCACCCGGCTGCGTCCCGTGCTGACTGCGGCGCCGTAACCGTAGGCGCCCGCCGCGCCGCAACTCGCAGCTGATGAATCGCCCACCTGCCCGTGACGCTATGCAATGAGGTTGTTGAGTAGGCCTCCTGGCCTTGTCGAACCGGCCGAAGCGTCTCTCAGATGTCCAGCGCGTGTAACGAATCGCAGACGTCTGTTGACGACTCGGGGCCGCTCACCGTGCCCAGGCCTGATAGCCGGCGTCGGCAAGGATCTCCACTGCGCAGTTCAGAGCCTGTCGACCCGCGACCTGCGGTCTGCGGCTGCTACCTGATAGATGAGCCCGGTGTTCGAGCGTTCGCCGAGCGGGAGATACCAGGACCTCATCGCGAAGGATGAGTGCGGCTCGGCGGCGGTCACAGCGTCCATCGGAGTGACGACGAGTTCGGCCTATCTGACGGAGATTCACCCTTGACATGTCCCGGTCTTCGAAGTACACATGATGCATAGCGCTGTTATACAACGCTGTTATGTGACGCTGTTATGGAAGGTTGGGGCCGTGAACACTCAGTCAGTCGACAGGACGCGCCACCTCTGGAGTGACCGCCGCCCGGTCAGCTTCAAGCTCGCACTCCTCGTGGATGCTCGGCCGCCGGCCCGCGCCACGACCATCGCGGCACGCCGCCTTACCGGGCGTCCGACGGACAAGGCCGCGCAACTGGCCTACTCCGAATGGCTACTGACGAAACTCACCGCGTGAATCACTCGCCTGGCTGCCCAGCCCGCGCCGTCCGGCGGCCACGCCTGGGCCGCTGCGCGGTGTGCCTGTAAGCGGTGTACTCGTAATCAGCGTTCTTGCAAAATCAGTGCTCTTGTAGGGTCGGTGTCGTGGCTCAGAACGACCGACGTGTCCGGGGCACCGATTGGGCTGTTCGACATCGCGGTCCGTGCCCAACGGGCCCGCGCGGATCTCCAGGTACGTACATTTACGGCACTCGTGCAGTCTGCGCCGGGTACGTCCCACGCAGAAAGCCGAGTAGCAGTGCGTTGATCTCGTCGGGGCGTTCCATGTTCGGCAGATGGCCCGCCCAGGGCAGTTCGAGGTGCCGGGCCGCTGGCAGTTGCCGCGCCAGCCGGTCGGCGATGAGCCGGAAGTCGGGCAAGTCGTGACTTCCGTGGACGAGCAGGCTGGGGGCCGTGATGTCGCTGAGGTCGAACTCGGTCTGCGCGGCGCCGAACTCCTCTTCGACGGCCAGCTGGATTTCGAAGGCGCGGCGTTGCATGTCACGCAACTTCTCCCGCGCGGCCTCGTCGGCGTCGGGGCCGAGCCAGGTCTGCACGTTGAAGTCGACCGCACCGGCGATGTCGCCGGCTTCGATCAACGCGTTCTCTCGCTCCCAACACGCCTTGAGCTCGTCGGTGGCCTCGTGCTCCGGGTGCCCGGTGGACAGCAACGCCAGCGCGGCCACTCGACCCGGCCAGCGGGCCGCGACTTCCAGCGCTACCGTGCCGCCGCCGGACGCCGCGATCAGTGCCACCCGATCGGCGCCGAATACGTCCAAGAGTTCCAAGACGTCCCGCGCGTCGTCGTATGGTCGATCAGGTGCGGGCGTCTCACCGAATCCGCGCAGGTCACAACGCACCGCGCGGTAGCCGACAGCGGTCAGGGCAGGCATTTGCCGATCCCACATCCGGCGGTCGCACGCCGTGGAGTGGATCAGCAGAACCGTGGGGCCGTCACCGAGCGCGTCATGAGAAAGTGCCATCGACTGCATTGCCTTCCATCCCGTTCCAGTGCTCCAGTGCTCCAGGGTTCCAGTGCTGCGGGGCGCCTGAGCGGTGATCTGGACGCCACCCAAGCCATTTGTCATGTTCCTGTTGGGTCGTTAGACGTCTTGCAGTGCCTACAGGAACTCGGGATATAGCCTGGCTGCCAACTCATCGACATCCCAGCCGGGTCCGTCGACGACCTGGTCTTCGCGATCACCGCAGCGGCCGGTCCCGCTTCGCGACCGGCCGCTCATCGGCTTGTTCGATGTGGAAGCCGACGAACTCGGCATCGTCGAGATCAACACCACAGAGGACGACCTGCGTGCACTGCCCGGCGTCATCGACGCGGGGGTCGTCAACGGCTACCAGATCAGCTCCCCGGACAAGGAGAACTTCTTCATCCGATTTGCGGTCACCGCCGAATCCTTGCGCCAGTTGCGCACCCGAGTGGCGACCGCCCTGAGCACACTCGACTACCGCATCACGGCTCGACCTGAACCTGCCGGCGCCGAATGATCTGCTCGTCCCCGGCCCCTTCGGCGGCGCCGGCAATGGTGGCGCCGCCTGGGGACTCGTTCCGATTCCAGTGCTCAGTCAGTTGTCGGTGTAGAGGGGAATACCGGGGCCGGCGTTGACGGGGTCCACGGCAAGGTAAGTCGGTCCGCCCTTTGCGCAGGCCTCGAAGGCGAGCGGCAGCACGACGGATGCCTTCTGGTTGGGCGGGTAGACGCGCAGTCCGTAGGCCTTGGTCGGCTTGCAGGCGGTGGGCGAGTAGTTGAAGACGTCCACGATCTGGAGGATGACGTGCGCGGTGCCGCCCGGAGTCAGGACAACGGTCCTCGGGGCGATGACGTGGTTCCACCTCGCCGGGCTACCGAGTTGGGCGCCGCTGACGGTGACGCCGGAGACTCCGGGGAATCCGTACAGTGCGCAGCTCGTGCTGCCGATGTCGGAGAACTCCAACGGGATGTAGCTGCTGCCGGCGGCCGCACCGGCGGGCTCGCCGTACCAGACCCGCAGGTGCGAGGTCGCGCATGCGGCGACCGGCGCTTGGGTCCGCGAGGTGGAGACGGCGGCGGTGGCGCTCGTCGCCACGCCCGCGCCGAGTGCGGCCGTGGCCGCCACGGCGACCGCGAGAGCGGCGACCCGCAGGCCCGGTATCAGTTGTCGATTCAAGGTGACCTCCCCAATCACATTTCCAGGGACGCAGCCGACACGTACACGTGCACGCCCCCGGAACTCCGGACCGGAGCGGTCCGGTCACTGTGAGAGACGTCGGGGATCGCGGGACGGTTGAGGGAAGTTTCGGCGGCTGCCCGAGCCCCTGGTGACCGTCGCGCCGTGTGGTGTCGACGCAGTCTGATCATCGGCATCGCACATCTATGCTCTCTGACGTCACCGTTCACGTCACGGTGTGTCAGTGTTCGCGGGCAGCGGGTATCACACGACTGTTCTGTCGCGCACGCGCCGTTCAGGCCAGCGCCCGCCTCAGCTGCCCGAGGCGCAGTCGTCGATGCCACCTGTGGGGAGAACACGACATGTCCAACATCAGTATGCGCATGCGAATACGTATCAGGCCGCTCTCGCTCCTGGCCGCCACCGCGGCGGTGGTCGTCGCCGCCGCGGTGGGCGGCGCGAGCCTCCAGCACCCCGGCGAACCCGACGCCGAGGAGCACGAAGCGGTCTCCTTCGCGCCGAACGCGAGCACCGGCAGCTGCGGGGTGGAGCGCTGGTCGGTGAAGACCGGCACCGACGCCGACAGCGGCCTGATCAACCTGAACATGACCACGAACACCACGATCGCGGCGCTGGGCGCACTGTCCGCACCCGGCAGTCTGCCGTCGAACAACCGGGTGCAGCCGACCGAGACCACGGTGTTCCGGGTGTCGGCGACGCTGGTCGAGTTCAAGATGGAGGCCGACTCGGACTACCACCTCGTGCTCTCCGACGGCGCGGGGCACACGATGATCGCCGAGATACCCGACCCGGCCTGCGTCGGTTCCACCAGCCCGCTGACCTCCAGCGTGATCAAGGCGCGCGGCGAGTTCGACGCCAAGTACGCAGTGACCACCTCGTTCAAGACGGTCAACGTTCCGGTCACGGTCACCGGGGTCGGGTTCTTCGACTTCCTGCACGGCCAGACCGGCGTCGCCCCCAACGGCATCGAGCTGCACTCGGTGCTCGACGTCCAGTTCGGCAGCGGCGGTGGGGGTGGGGGCTGTACGGCGGCGCAACTGCTGGGCAACCCGGGCTTCGAAACCGGCACCGCAGCCCCTTGGACCACCTCGTCGGGCGTGGTGAACAACAGCAGCAGCGAGCCCCCGCACAGCGGAGCCTGGGACGCCTGGCTCGACGGCTACGGCTCAACGCACACTGACATCCTCTCTCAGACCGTGACGCTGCCGTCCGGGTGCGCGACCTACACGCTCAGCTTCTGGCTGCACATCGACACGGCCGAAACGACGACCACCACCGCCTACGACACTCTGACCGTGCAGATCCTCAACTCCTCCGGCACGGTGCTGGCGACCCTGGCCACCTACTCCAACCTGAACCACAACACCGGGTACGCGCAGCACGCCTTCAGCCTCGCGTCCTACGCCGGGCAAAGCGTGACGCTGAAGTTCACCGGTAGTGAGGACTCGGTCGACCAGACTTCCTTCGTGCTCGACGACATCGCGATCAACGTTTCCTGACTCGGATCACGCACTGCGTCGGCCAGGTAGCGGCCGGCCCAGCGCACTGACGCCCGGACGGAGAAGTCCGGGCGCCAGTGCGTGCTGCCTCCGGCCGGGGAGGGCGTTGCCGAACCAAGCGCCACCGCTGCAATCAGTTTCCTGGTGCTGAGTATCGGGTGTTTTTCGCTGAGCTTTCAGTCTTTTTTGAAATGGCGATCACTCAAAGATCGCGCCCGTGTCTCGGGGGCGGCAAAAAATCACGCCTCCCACCAGGGAAAACATGGCGCTGATCTCAAATATCAAGCTTGGTTGCGCGCGTGTCCGGCTGGTATTACATTCAGAAATTTGAGGCTTTAATCAGGTGAAGAGGGGGTTTTGTGAAAATGCTGCGAAGAGCTGTTCCAGCCGGCGCGCTCGCGTGCAGCCTCGCGCTGGTGATCTCATCGCCCGTGGTGGCGGCCGTCTCGCCAGTGCTCATCACCGGACCGTCGCCTTATGCCGCGTGTTCGCAGTTCGACAACTCGCTGACCGGGAGCACCTTCCCCAACGCGGAGGTCGAACCGCAGGCGGCCGTGCACGGCAACACCGCGATCGCCATGTGGCATCAGGACCGCCGCTCGGACGGCGGCGCCCGCGGCATCGGCGTCGGCTTCTCGACCGACGGCGGCGCCAGCTGGACCGAGACGACGATCGCCCTGGACGCGTGCAGTGCGAACGCACCGCAGGCGCTCAGCGACATGTTCCGCGCCTCGGATCCGTGGGTGTCGATCGGCCCTGACGGGATCGCCTACGCGTCGGCGCTCTCCTTCAACAGCACGGCCCCGAACAACGCCAATGCGGTCGTCGCGGCTCGTTCCACCGACGGCGGCGCGACGTGGGATCACATCCAGCCGGTGCCGGGAGCGTTCTTCCAGAACGCCGTCAACAGCACGGACAAGAACTCCACCACGGCCGACCCGACGAAGAACAAGACCGCTTACACCGTCTGGGACACTCTCCAGCTGCCCACCGACAACCCTGACGACAACCCGCACACGCAGGCGTCCAACGGTCCCGCGTTCTTCTCCAAGACCACCGACGGCGGCCAGACCTGGAGCCAGGCCCAGGTCATCGTCGACACCGCCACGCGGACGCAGACGATCGGCAACGTCATCGTCGTCGACCCGCGCAACGACACGCTCTACGACTTCACCGACCTGATCGTGCAGCCCAATACCCCCTTCCGGGGCGCGCGCAGCAACGCGCAGCTGGCTTTCGTCAAGTCGACCGACGGCGGCGCCACGTGGACGCAGCCGACGACCATCGCGCCCTTCAACGCCGCCGGGGTGATCGACCCCAACACCGGCAATCCCGCACGGGTCGGCGACGGGCTCGAATCGGTCGCGATCGACCCCTCGAACGGCAAGCTGTACGCCGTCTATGAGAGCTCGACCATGTTCACCAAGAACGCCAAGCAGAGCGCCGGCGCCTGGGACGACGAGATCCTTCTGGTCACTTCGAGCGATGGCGGCGCGACGTGGAGCGGGCCGGCGGTCATCCACAAGCTCGCCAACGACATGCCGACATTCACCCCGACCGTGGCCGTCAACGGCGGGCGCGTCGCGGTGACGTACTACGACAGCCGCAACCTCCAGCCGGGCCAGACGGCCAACTGGCCGACGGACTACTGGGCCGAGTACTCGACCGACGGCGGCGCGACCTTCGGCGGCGAGCAGCACATCGCGGGCTCGTTCGACTTGTCGACGGCCCCGGTGGCGCGGGGATTCTTCGTCGGCGACTACGAGGCCCTACAGCCGAGCGGCAGCGGCTTCCTGTCCGTCTTCGTCAAGACCAACTGTGACGCGCCGTACCCGTCGAGCAACCCGTTGTGCGCCCCGGCGAGCAGCAACACCACACCGACCACCAACACGAACCCGAACGACGTCTTCAGCGCGACACTGCCATAGCACGAGATTGATTCGCCCCGGCCTGCTCGGATGGCTTCGAGCAAGCCGGGGCGAATCGTTTGCCGGGTGGATCAGTCGGCGAGCGCGGGGGAGGGCGGTCAATCGTTCCGGTCTCGCCAGTCAGGCCAGGCGGACCGCTAGATCATGGGGCTGATATCCTTGGGGACGTGCTGCGGATCCACTTCACGTTCGCTGACCTGGCGACACTCCGCGTGGCTGAGCATGCTCAGCGTGGAGCGGAAATACTTTTCAGCCTCCACGTTCTGCACACCCGGACCCGCGATCTCCGGTTCCGCCGCTGGATGCCCGTCCGCCGTTCGCCGGCCGCGGCGCTGCTCGCGCAGCTGTACGTCCCACAGGTCCTGCCCGGCTTCCTGGCTCCGGCCGTCGCGCCGCAATGGCACGACACCCGGCTCAATGCCCTGCGTTTCGACCCCGACCTGCGCCGCGCGGACATCGAAATCCTCAGCCGCTACCGGCAGATCACCCCGCTGGTCCAAGCGCTCGCCGACAACGACGCGCATGCCCGTACGCTGTTCGCCCGAGCGCTGGGCGCCTATCAGAAGGCTTCACTCGACGGCTGGATGTCACAGATCGACGGCCTCGTGCGCACCGAACACCACGACTGGGCCCGGCTGGCGGCCGCCGGCCCGGACCATCTGCTCAACAACCTGCACCCCGCGCTGTCCTGGAAGCCCCCGGTGCTGCACCTGGAGAGCGCGGTCGACGCGGACATCCGCCTCGAAGGCGTCGGGCTGCTGATCCAGCCCACCTTCTTCGGCGTCGGCAGGCCGTGGCTCGGCCGCATCGACACACCGCGCCCCCAAGCGGTGCTTTACGTGCCGTTACGACGGCAACTGCCGTTGGGCGAGCACGAGCCCGAGACCCCGGCGAGCCTCACCCGCCTGCTGGGAGGCACCCGGGCGAGCGTCCTTGCCGTGATAGCCGACGAAGGGCCGAGCACGACCGGCAACATCGCCCAACGACTGGACTGCTCACCCTCGGCCGTGAGCAACCACACGGAAGTGCTGCGCGAAAGCGGGCTGATCACCACGGTGCGCGACGGCCAGAGCGTCCGGCACACGATCACGGAACTCGGCACGCTCCTGCGGCGCGGACCGCGATAGGGCCGCCCTGGTAGCTTCGCCTCATGCGCCACGCGCGGCCTCTGCTGAGCATCCGTCAGGCGTCGACCGGGGATCTGTTGGTGCTGCCGATGCGGTTGGCCGATGAAGGCGCCGGCCCGGTTTTCGAGTTCGGGGATTGAGAGTTCGCAGGTGAAGGCGCTCGGGTTCGACCGCAAGGAGACCTTGCTGCGGGTGTACAGATCCGGCTCCGACTGCGTGTTCAAGCTGATGCTGTCGATCGACCGGGATGACTACCGACCGGGGATCAGTTTCAGCGAGTTCTACGACTACCTGCCGCGACGCGGCGATGCGGGCCGCGAGTATGCGTACGGGGTGCGCACCGGTTTGTCGTCTCTGGGCCGCCTCGTGCGTTTCTTCGATACGCGGCCCGGCGAGCCTGCGAGCCCCTTCGACGACAAGCTCACAGGGCCCGATGACGACGCGCACGGCGGGTACGCGCCTGGTCATCACCTGGAGCACCTGGAGGATCGGCTGGTGCACCACTTCCGGCAGCTTGTGGCACGCGGCGAACTGGGCGACGCGTTGCCGCTGCGCGAAAACCGCGACCGTGTGCTGGCCTGGTTCAACGAAGCGGAAGTGCCGGCCGAACCCGACGACTGGAGCTGGATCGACAGCTAGGGCAGGCGTACAAGACCACCACCACTGTGTTGCTTACCTATACGTCATACATATCTATACGTCCTGTTGGTGTGTAAAGGGCGTGGCGGGGACCAGAGCGGCATATGGGCAGATGGCGGGCCGCATCCATGATCGGCCCAGCGGTCGTCACGGGCTTCTGCGTCTTGCAGTATTGTGCCTTCTCGATACCTTGCCGTATGGCAAGTGGCGGTGCGTACGTTCGCATGAAAGTCGAGTAGCGACTGCTTGAACTGTCGCTCGCGATCGATCCGTTCTCATGGAGATCGCTGAGAGGCATGGCGTCGAGCTTGGGGGACAGGGGACCGTGACCGAACCTTACGATCCGGTGGGGTCGTTCAAAGACGGCTTCACGTCGGCCGACGGGATCGCCGGTCCGGCGTTGCCCGATACCGCGCAGACGTTGTGGGTCGCGCACGGGCACGGCGTGACGCCGGATGCGGCAGAACGCGGGTGGCCCTCCCAGGACGGCGTGACTCTCGTCGACCCCTCCGCGTTATCGCAGGCCGTGGCTATCACGGCCCGTCCCGCCGCCGCGTACGAGCCCGGAGATGCGCCCGAAGACCGTCGCCCCGTGGACCCCACGGTCTTGCGTTTCGGTCCGGGTGTGCCGACCGCACGCGATGGCGGCCTGGACGCGAACGTGGTCGCCGCTTGGCACGGTGAAACCCGCCAACCTCGGCGGGGCGGCGCTTCATCCGGGCCCAGCCCTCGGTGGCGTCGGCTTCGCGGCTGGCTGCTGCCCGGCGCCGTGCTCCTCGCGGTTCTGATCTACGTGCTCTGGCCGCGGCACAGTGCGCCGATCGCGGTGCTCAGCGCTCAGGTCACCACGGGCTCGACCGGTCCCGCGTGTGATCGCGTCGTCACGTATACAGGCACGATCGAGACCAACGGCAACTCGGGCACCCTCACATATCGCTGGCTGCGCAGTGACGGCACGGCATCCGGTCCCTTCCAGCAATCGGTCGCCGCGGGTGAGAAGGCCATCCAGGTCACCCTCCGCTGGACGATCGCCGGGCACGGCGCGTTCCGTGCGACCGCGTCCCTCCAGATCCTCTCGCCGGCGCAGAGCACGGCGACGGCCGCGGTCGCGTACTCCTGCGGCTGAGCCGGGTCGAGTCGAGCCGGGTGATTCGCGCTCAGCCGGGACCGGATGAGCGTCCTTAGGGCTTGGCGCTAAATAATCTTTACGTGTTCTGATTGTCCTGCCATGGTTCTGCTATGGCTGTCACCATGGAGATCGACGAGCGGGTGCTCGCGGTGAAGTTCGAGGCGATCCTGCCGCACCTCGACGAGCGGCAAC
>NZ_DASYZI010000288.1:0-29276 GCF_035946395.1 Actinocrinis sp. | reverse complement strand
CGTGGTCGCTGCACGACAACTTCGAGTGGGCCTACGGATACGGCAAGCGCTTCGGCATCATCTACGTGGACTACCCGTCGCAGAAGCGGATCCTGAAGTCCTCCGCGCACTGGTACCGGGACCTGATCGCACGCGAGCGGGGTCTGGAGCGCGACGGCTCCTGACGCCGCGAGGGGCCGAGTGCCTCGGCGAGCGGGGTGAATCCCCGCCGCCGAGGCACTGTCATGTCAGCGCCCGGTCACCGCGCATCCGGTCACTGGGCCGGGTACGTGTTCCCGCTGGACCAGTCGGTGCCGATGACCACGGTCACCTCGCTGTACGTGGACGACTCGGTGACGTCCGGACTCGGGATCGCCAGCGCCTTGGCGACCGCGGCGGCCGAGTCGGAGCGGTCGGCGGGGTAGTAGACCTTGGTGTTCGCGGTCTTCGTCGCCGTGCCGCCGACCGTGGCGAGCGTGAAGCCCTGGGTCACCAGCGCGGACTTGATGCCCGCCGCGCGCCCGTTGACGCCGCTGCCGTTGTAGACGGCGACGTGCACCTTCGCGATGTCCACGGCGACCGTGCTGGTCGACGTCGGCGCGGCGGTGGACGAGGCCGAGCCGGACGCGCCCGCGCCGGAGGGCTTGGTGGTCGAGGGCGCCGTGTTCGCGGCGCTACCGCTGGGTACCGGTGAGGTGATCGAGGTGGGCGACGAGGTGGCGTCGGCGGTGCCGGCCGCAGTCGAGTCGCCGGAGGGCCGGGTCGCGAAGTAGGCGATGAGCGCCAGTACGACGACGCCCACGGTTCCGCCGACGACCAGCATCCCGCGGTTGCCGCTGCCGCCGCCCGGCTTCGTGCGGCCGTGCCCGGAGCCCGATCCGCCGCCGTACCCGGCGCGGCCGCGCGGGCCGATCTCGTCGAGGTCGATGTCGCGGTTGACCCGGCCGTCCGGTCCGCGTCCCGCGCGCCCGGCTTCGAGCCGCGACGTCCGGGTCTCGCCACGAGACCCGTCCGGCCGCGCTCCCCCGGCTCCGGGCGCTCCCGCCCCGGAGCGGTCCGGGCGGAACGTGCCGGTGTCCGCTCCATCGCGGCGCGGAGCGCCGGAGCGCGGCGGCTCGTTGCTGTACATGTCCGGGCCGCGGCGCCCCGGATCGCCGACGCGCGGCATGCCGCCGGTGTTCGGGCCGCCGTAGGCGCCTGGCGGCGGACCGCCGCGCCGGTCTGGATCGCCGACCCGCGGCAGGTTGCCACCGGTCGGCGGACCTCCATAGTCACCGCCGGGCGCGCCGCCGCGCCGGCCGGGATCGGCGGCCCCGGGACCGGGGGGAAGCTCGGGCCGCTGCGGTCGCGACGGCTCCTGGTCGTCGGGAGTACCGCCGTGCCGGGCACGCAGCGGAAGCGGCGGCCCGTCCGAGCGCTGCGACTGGAAGGGCGAAGGCACCGGCGTGGGCCGTGGGGGCTGCGGAGGCCGCGGTGACTGGGCCGGCGGGATCGGCGGCTGGCCGGGACCGGGCTGGTCGCGCCGGTACAACGGCCGGAAGTCGTCCTCGTGCCCGGCCCCGCCCCGGCCGCCCTGGCCCGTGTCAGGGCCCTGCTGAGCGTTCCCGGGGCGGGACCGCGGGTCCGCGAACGGTTCCGGCCCTGACTCCTGCTGCCAGGGCTGCTGCCGGTCCCACGGACGCTGCAACTGCTGCTGCCGCTGCCAGGCCCGATAGGCCTCGGTCTTGTCCTCGCCGCCCTCGGGGTCGCGTTCACCCCCGTACCAGCCGCGTTCGTCGCTCATCGGCCCGGATCCCTTCCGCACGAGCCGGTGAGCTCGGTCGGCCCCGGCCGGGACCGACCTCGAAGACCGACTGGACGTTGTGTATGTGCCAGTAGACTGTATCTATTGCACCGCTGTACAGTCACGGTTCCGCCATTTCTTATCTGAGCCCTGATCAGGCAGCTCCTCAGCTGCGAGCGGAAACCGGACCGGGACGCCGCGTTCGTCGCGCTGAGGTCACCGGCCGATGACTGAGCGCGGCCGTTTCTGGCACTACGAGCGGAACAGGCGATAATCCCGGGGTGGACTCCGTGATACCCGGCACTATGATCGCCGACCGCTACCGCCTTGTGCGGCCGCTCGGCGCGGGCAGCAGCGCGACGGTGTGGGAGGCATCCGACACCGCGCTGGACCGGACGGTAGCGGTGAAGCTGCTGCACGGGTCCGCCCTGGCCGATCCGACCGAGCGGGAACGGCTGCGGCGCGAGGCGCGGGCGCTGGCCAGGCTCGCGCATCCGCGGATCACCGTCGTCTTCGACTATCTCGAACAGCGTCAACCGGACGGCACGGCGCAACCGGTCCTGGTGACCGAACTGCTGCACGGCACCACGCTGTCCGACCGGCTGCTCAGCGGCCCGCTGCCCACTGCCGAGGCCGTCGCGGTGTGTGCGCAACTGGCGGACGCACTGCGATCGGCGCACGACGCAGGCATCGTGCACCGTGACGTGAAGCCGGGCAACGTGATGCTCACCGCGAGCGGCGCGAAACTACTCGATTTCGGTATCGCGCAGACTGCCTGGGACTCGAACCTGACCGGGAACATGGCCATCGGCACACCCGCTTGCATGGCTCCGGAGCAGCTGACGGGACACGGCGCGGTCCCCGCCTCGGACATGTACGCACTCGGCTGCGTTCTCCACTGGTGCCTGACCGGTATGCCGCCTTTTGAGAGCCGAGATGTGACTCAGGTCGCGCATGCCCACCTGTACGCACCGGCTCCACCACTGAACGTCGTCGGCCTCTCCCCCGGCATCGTGGACTTATACACACGGTGCATGGCGAAGGACGCAGCGCAGCGTCCGAATGCGGCAGAGGTATATGCACGCCTGTCGCAGATACCGCTGCCGCCGGCCGCGCAGCGGACGTTGCTGATGCCCGCCTTCGACGTGCCAACGCAGCTCACATCGTTGCCACCGCGACACGACGCCACTGCCGTGCGGCCCGATCGGCAGTCGCGTACCAGGCTGCTGGCCGGTGCGCTGGTCATCGCGGCGGTCGCGGCCGGCGTCACGGCGATGGCGCTGGAACTGTCCAAGTCGAACGGGTCGAATGGCACGCCACCGCCGACCACGTCGTCCAGCACCGCGCCTGGCTCGGCTTCATCGTCGCCGACCCCGAGTCCGTCGCCGTCCGAGAGCCCGACGCTGGGTGACCCGGCCGGCGATCCGATCGGCTACTTGGAGGCCATGCGCGGCCAGATCGACGGCTTCATCGCGCAGGGCCAGGACACGATCGACCCCAACACCGGCCGTGACATCCAGAACTCGCTCGGCGACCTGGAGCAGGCGATCGCCGACGCGCGGAGCCACGGAGGCGGCAACTCGAAGTGGCGCGACGTCAGGCAGAAGATCAACGACGTCACGCAGAAGATCTCCGACGCCACGGACAACAACATGATCTCGCAGGACGCTGCCAACCAGCTGACCAGCGAGCTACAGGCCCTCTCAAACGCACTGCCGGGCAGCAGCAACAACTGAACGCTGCTGCGAAATGGGCGCCGGGGCAACTGACCAGCACGCCGCACGCCGCACGCCGCACGCCGCACGCCGCACGCCGACGAGTGCGTTACAGCGTTGGAATGTGTTACGCGCCGTCCGGCCCAGGGCCGCTCTGGCACGCCGGACACCAATAGGTGACCCGGCCTTCGCCGGGTGGTCCCTGTTCGGCGACCCGGACCGTGATTCCGCAGCGCAGGCACGGCTGGTGCGCGCGATCGTAGACCCAGTGCGTACGTCCGCGTCGCACGTCACCGGTCGTGATATGCCCATGGCGAGCCTTGTTCGCCTCAAGCAATCGATGCGCGAGGCTCACCATTCGCTGCGGCTCGGGCACTTGGACCGTCGCGGTCCACGGCGTCACGCCGCGCAGGAAGCACAGCTCCGACTTGTAGACGTTGCCGATCCCGGCGAGATTGCGCTGGTCGAGCAGGGCCTCGCCGATCGGGCGGTCCGGGGCGGCCAGCAGCCGGCGCACTGCCTCGTCCGCGTCCCAGTCCGGGCCGAGCAGATCGGGCCCGAGATGGCCGACGATCGAGTCCTCACGTGCGGTGGGCAGCAGGTCGAGCACGGGCAGCCGGTAGCCGACGGCGGTGCGTTCGGCGGTGGCGAGCACGGCGCGGATCTGGTGGGCCGGTCCGCCGCGCCACCGCTCGCCGTGCCGATAAATCAGCCACGCGCCCTCCATGCGCAGGTGGGAGTGCAGCGTCAGAGCGTTGTCGAGCCGGAAAAGCAGATGCTTGCCGCGCGGTACGACCTGGTCGATCCGATGGCCGGACAGGTTGGCGGTGGCCAGCCTGGGCACCCTCAGGTCCGACTGGACCAGCACGTTCCCGCCCAGCGCCTCATGCAGCCGCTGAGCGGTCAGCCAGATCGTGTCGCCTTCAGGCACGACACCATGATGCCGCCCGCCGCGGTTGCACGCTCACAGCCCGGCATGCGCACAGACCGGCATGCTCACGGAGCCGCGCTCACAGAAAGGTGTCGGCCGGCGGATCCAGCGAGGGCGGGGACTCGGCGAACGCCCACCCCGACCACTTCTCCACAGTCACCTCGATCACCGGGCCGGTCGGCGGGTGCGCGCGATACCAGGCATAGCGCCCCACCAGCGCGCCGAGCACTCCGAACGGCATGTCGCCCGGATCGATGACCCGCGCCGCGCCGTCGGCCCGCGCCCACCACAGCCCCGACCACTCCTCCTGGTAGTGCTGAGCGAGCAGGCAGACGCGCGGATTCTCGGCGATGTTCCGCAGCCGCTTGAGCTCCCCGCCGCTCTTGGGCTTGTCGTCGATCGCGATGTACACCCGGTCGCCGGACACCGCGTACGTCACCGGCACCAGGTGGGCCGCGCCCGCGACACCGACCGTGCCGAGCACCGCGACCGGGCTGTCGGCGAAGCGTGAGCGGGCCTGCTCGGCGGAGAGTCTCATGCTCCGACGCTACGGCTTGGATCGGCCGGACGGCGCCCGACCCGCCCCACCCTGGCGCGCGGCGCTCTGGCGCCAAGGTCCGGGCAGGTGCAGGCTGATGGTAACCGCAGAAGGCAGGTGAGGCGACGATGCAGACGATCGTCGGCTGGCACAGCGAGGTGACCTTCCGCGAGGCCGGGCCGAAGACCCGGGCGACCGCGCTGCTCCGGCTTCCCGACGGCACCGAACTGCGTGCGCACGGCCACGCCAGCAAGCATCCGAACGACCCGTTGCAGACGCAGGTCGGCGAGGAACTGGCGGCCGCGCGGGCGCTCAACGACCTGGCCCGGCAGCTGCTGGCGAGAGCGAGCACGCTGATCGAGGAGGCCACCCACCAGCCGGCCCACCCCGCGCTGTAAAGAGCTGCAAAAGAGAAGAAAAAGCAGTGATAACAAGTGGGCCCAACATGCCTTCTGCTCAGTGCTGATCGCGCATCAGGAGCTCATCGCACATCAGGCCGTGCCTCACGCGTCGGCCGCGTACCGCCAGAAGTCGCGCATCAGCGGCGGCGGGACCGGCGAGTCCATCGCCACCTGTGTGAACAGGATTGCGATCTGGCCGGTGGACGGGACGACGTGCGCCATCGTGCCGCTGCCGCCGACCCAGCCGTAGCGCCCCGCGACGTTCCACGGATCGATCGGCGCGACGTCCACCGAGCCGCCGAAACCCCAGCCCTGGCCCTCCAGGAACAGCTTGCCGAACTCGCGCTGCCACTGCGTGAGGTGGTCGGTGGTCATCAGCCGGATCGACTCGGCGGACAGCAGACTGCGGCCGTCCGCGGTCGTGCCGCCGGTGAGCAGCATCCGGCCGAATGCGTACCAGTCGTCCACGGTCGAGACGAGGCCGCCGGCGGCGGAGGGGAACGCTGGCATGCTGCTCCACCGGCCGTCCGGCTGGTCGATGAGCACGAGCTTCCCGTCGGAATCGCGCCGATAGGAGCTGGTGAACCGGTCGCGCTTGGCTGCCGGCACCACGAAGCCGGTGTCCGCCATGCCCAACGGCTCGAAGATCCGCTCGGCCAGGAACTCGGGCAGCGACCGGCCCGAAGCGCGGGCGACGAGTACGCCGTGCAGCTCGGACGTGGTGTTGTAAAGCCAGGCCTCGCCGGGCTGATACACCAGTGGAATCCGCGCGAGGGCGGCCATCCACGCGTCTGGTTCCGGGAGCAGCTGCGGAAAGAGGCCGTCCCGCTGCACCTCGTCGAACAGCGCCGCGACCGCGGGCTGAGCGAAATCCGAGGTGAAGCCGTATCCGGCGCGCGAGCTGAGCAGGTCGAACACGGTGATCGGCCGGGCCGCCGGCACGACGTCGTCGATCGGGCCGTCCGGCGTGCGCACGACCTTCGGAGCCGCGAGTTCGGGCAGCCACCGGCCGACCGGATCGTCGAGCGCGATCACGCCGTCCTCGATCAGCATCATGACCGCCGCCGCGCCGATCGGCTTGGTGATCGACGCGATCCGGAAGATCGAGTCCCGCGCCATCGGCGTGGTGTGCTCGACGTCGGCGAACCCGGCCGCCACCACCTCGGCTCGGCCGCCGCGGGTCACCAACGCCACCGCACCGGGCACCGATCCGTCGTCGACGGACGACTCCAGCAACTCGTGCAGACCGGTCATTGAGCGCACCTTCCTCGAATCGGATCCGTCCCTCGCATCGGCTCGTCATGATCAGCGTAGAAGAGTGCACTGACAGAGAATGGGCGAATGCATCCCGAGCGCAACAAACCGCCGTCGCCCGCGGATCCCGGACGCGCGCTGCTCAAGTCGCTGATCGAGGACGTCACGGCCGCCGACGCGCGACGTTACCGGACGACCGACGACATCGGCAGGGAGATGCACTGCGCGAAGATCGTCGAGGATCCCGGCGCCGACCCCGACCGCCGCTACCTCGCCGTCTACCACAGCGCACTCGGGGACGGACGTTTCCACGCCGCGCTGGCCACCTCCGCAGACCTGCTCACCTGGCACCACGCACGAGACTTCGGGCCAGGCAGCTCACAGCCGACCCTGGCCGTCGTGCCGGGCCACGGCTATCTGCTGGCGTGGGAGCAGGACCCCAAGATCCACATCGCGCTGCGCTACTTCAGCGACCGGGAAACGCTGTTCGGCGGGCCGCCGACGCGCGCGTTCGACGCCCGCAAGTCGCTGTCGCGTTGCGCCGAGGGAACGCCGACCATCCACTCGGTGCTGCTGAACCCCGACATCGACCACTCGGTCATCTCGCTCGGCGGCCACTACTGGTGGCGCTGCGACCGTGACCGACAACTGACGGCGACGCTGACCAACTTCAAGCGGTGGAAGGCCGCGCGGCGCCCCGACCTCGACGACGCGCTGCTGCGCTGGCAGGTCGGCGGCAACATCGGCGGGCGCGATCCGATCACCTTCCTCGGGCGCACGTACGCGGTGGTCGAGGGCCAGTTCGTCAAGGGCGACTTCGGGTCTTGGCGCACGTACGTGTACGACTACGCCACCGGTACGGCGCAGCCCGCGGCGATCCGCACCGACGCGGGCAGCACGGCGTTCGCCAATCCGCATGTCACGGCCCTGACCGCGCCGGACGGCCGCCGGGCTCTGGCGGTGAGCCTTTTCCTACCTGGTGAAGGCGCGGCGCGGAACGAGGGCGGACAGCTGATCTACTACCGCGCGTACTGGGCAACGGACCCTGTTGTCGTTGTCGCGTGATCCGCCGTCGCGTGATCCGCCGCAGTGCGATCGGGCACCGCGTGACCTCACACCGCGCGACCTAACGCTATGCGATCTGACACCGCGCGATCTGACACCGTGTGCCGCCGGAACGGACGTCAGCGCACCGGCTGCATGAGCAGCCGTTCGATGCCCTCCGTGGAGAGCAGGTGCCGGGCGGCCATCCGCGCCGCGCCCTCCACGCCGGCGCGCTCGCCGAGCGCCGAGGTCTCGATGGCCAGCGTGCGCGTCGCCAGCGGCAGCGCCCTGCGGTAGATGACGCCGCGGATGTCGGCGAGCAGGTCCTCGTGCAGCTGTGCGATGACCCCGCCGAGCACGATCGCGTCCGGGTTGTGGAAACTGACCAGCGAGGCCAGCACCTCGCCGATCTGCTGCCCGGCCAGGCGCACCTGGCGGCGGGCGACCGGATTGCCCTCATAGACCATGCGCACCACGTCGCGCCCGCCCGCTGCGGGCAGGCCCGCCTCACGCAGCGCCCTCGCGATGGCCGCGCCCGACGCGACCGCCTCGACGCAGCCGGTGTTCCCGCAGTGACAGAGCACGTCCTCGTGTCCGTGCAGCGGTATGTGGCCGATGTCGCCGGCCGCACCGGACGCGCCGCGGTGCAGGACGCCGTTCGAGATGATGCCGCAGCCGATTCCGGTGCCGACCTTGATGTACAGCAGATGTCTAAGATGTCGCCGGTGGCTGTACTCGCCGAACGCCATCATGTTCACGTCGTTGTCGACGAGCACCGTGGCGTCGTACCGGTCGGCGAAGAAGTCGGGGATACGGTAGCCGTCCCAGCCCTGCATGATCGGCGGACGGATGACGGTGCCCGTCTCCGCTTCTACGGGCCCTGGCACGCCGATGCTGAACGCGCACAGGTGCCGTGGCGCGCGTCCGGCCTCGGCGAGCAGTTCGCCGGTCAGCTCGTGCACCCCGGTCAGCGTGCGCTGCGGCCCGTCGTTGATGTCGATCTCGCGGATGGTCTCGGCCAGCGGCGCGCCGTCGAGTGTCGTCAGCGCGGCCCGGACGTGCGTGGCGCCGAGGTCGACCGCGCAGATCAGCGCGTCGGCGGCGAGTCGCAGGGTCAGCGGCGGCCGGCCGCGTTCGGTGGCCACGGTCTCGGTCTCGACCAGCAGCCCGCGCGCCACCAGCAGGTCGACCCGCTGCGCGACCGCGGCCCGGGACAACCCGGTGACCTGTGCCAGCTGACTGCGGCGGGTCGCGGTGCCGTCGGCCACCAGGCAGGCCAGCTCGCTGAGCGCGGCGAGCTGCCGTGCACCGAGGTCGCTCATGAGGCTCCTGACGCTCCACGGCTCGCACCGGGTCACCGCCGGCGTGACGGAGTGCCGCGCCGGTTATTTATGACAGAACATAGCTTAAACATTGCCATTGTCAACCTAAAGAGCGCCGATTAACGTGCTAGTTGGCTGCACGAAGGGAGGGTGCAATGGCCGAATCGCCGTTGCGCGTGGCGATCGCGGGCGCGGGTATGGCCGCCCGGCTTCATCTGGACGCCGCACGCCGGGCCGGGGCCCGTGTCGTCGGCGTCTGCGCATCCACTCCCGAGCGGGGCAAGCAGGCCGCCGTGCGCTTCGGACTCGACCGGTCCTTCGACTCGGCCGAGGAACTGGCCACGAGCGACGAGGTCGACGTCGTACACGTCTGCACGCCGAACGCCTCGCACCGCCGGCTGGCGGAACTGGCGCTGCTCGCGGGCAAACACGTGATCTGCGAAAAGCCGCTGGCGACCACGAGCGACGAAGCGGACGCGCTGCTCGAACTGGCACGGGACAGCGGGCTGATCACAGCCGTGCCGTTCATCTACCGGTACCACCCGATGGCGGCGGAGGCTCGGGCGCGCGTACGAAGCGGCTCGATCGGACCGGTGCGGCTGATCCACGGCCACTATCTCCAGGACTGGCTGAGCGGCCCCGGCGACAACAACTGGCGGGTCGACCCCGGGCTCGGCGGCGCGTCGCGGGCCTTCGCCGACATCGGCTCGCACTGGTGCGACCTGGTGGAGTGGGTCACCGGGCACCGGATCGACAAGCTGATCGCGATGGTGCACACGGTGCTGCCGGTGCGCGAGGGCGCGGCCCGAGGGACCTTCTCCGGGCTCGACGACGCGACCGGCGCCGAGCCGACGGTGAGCACCGAAACCACGGTGACCACCGAGGACACGGCGCATCTGCTCTTCAGCACCGATCTCGGCGCGAGCGGCGCGCTGACGGTCTCGCAGGTGTCCCCGGGCCGCAAGAACCGGCTCTGGTTCGAGGTGGACGGCGGCTCGGCCAGCGTCGCGTTCGACCAGGAGAACCCCGAGTCGCTGTTCGTCGGATCCCGCACCGGCAACGCGAAGCTGCTGCGCGACCCGGCGCTGCTCTCGCCACAGGCCGCTTATCTCAGCGTTCTGCCGGCTGGGCATCCGATGGGATACGCGGACTGCTTCGCCGCGTTCGTCGGCGAGGTCTACGCGGCCATCAGGCCGACCGCAAATCAGGGGACGAGCACCGGATACGGCTACCCCACGTTCGACGACGCCGCCCGCACCGTCCGCCTGACCGAAGCCGTGCTGCGCTCCGCCCGGAGCCGTTCCTGGACCGAGGTTCCCCGATGAAGTGGTGCCCCGATGAAGTTGGTGTCCCGATGAGGCTGGTGCCCCGATGAAGCTGGGTTTCCTCACCGCCTGCCTGCCACAGGTCCCGCTGCCGCAGCTGGTCGCCTGGGCCGCCGGGCACGGCTACCAGGCGCTCGAAGTCGCGACCTGGCCGTCCACCGGCTCGCGGGACTTCGAGGCCAGCCACATCGACGTCGTCTCGCTCGGCAAGCGGGAAGCCGACGAGATCCGCGCGCTGTTCGACGCCAACGGCCTGATCATCTCGGCGCTCGCCTACTACGAGAACAACCTGCACCCGCACGAGCGGCGCCGCATGCAGATCGCCGAGCACGTGCGCCGCAACGTGGACGCGGCGCAGCTGCTCGGCGTGCCGTACGTGGGCACCTTCATCGGCCGCGATCCGGGCCTGTCGGTCAAGGAGAACGTCGCGCTCGCCGAGCGCCTGCTGCCGCCGCTGGTCGAGTACGCCGGGGAGCGCGGGGTCAAGCTCATCATCGAGAACTGCGTCATGGAGGGCTGGCACCCGGACGGCTATCCCGGAAACCTCGCCTACTGCCCCGAGCTGTGGGAGTGGATGTTCTCCCTCGGCTTCTACCTCAACTACGACCCCTCACACCTGCTGTGGCTGGGCATCGACCCGGTCGAGGCGCTGCGCCCGTACGTGGACCGGATCCCGCACGCGCAGGCCAAGGACGCGCAGGTCGATCCCCGCGCCAGGGTCCGTTACGGCATCTTCGGCAGAACCCTGAGCCGCGAGAACCCGTGGGACGTGGGCTGGTGGCGCTACCGGGTGCCCGGACTCGGCCAGGTGGACTGGCGCGCGGTGGTCGACGCGCTGTACGAGGGCGGATTCACCGGAGTGCTCTCGGTCGAGCACGAGGACCCGGTTTGGGGCGGTGACGAGACCCGGGTGAAGCAGGGGCTTGAAATCGCGCATCGCACCCTGCGACCGCTGATCGTCGGCTGAGCGGACGCGAATCAGGGGCGCCTGACCAGGAAACAGGAGCGCAACCAGGAACAGCGCGGAACGAGGAAACGCGCAACCCAAGCGGCCGGGCCCGGCGTGCGGACCGGGTCCGGCAGACAGGAGGATCGGATGGCAACGAGCACGAAACCGATCAGCGTGCAGCTCTACAGCGTGCGCGAGCAGATGGCCGCGGATCGCGAGGGCACAGTGCGCCGGGTCGCGCAGCTCGGATATCGCGCCGTCGAGCCGTACAACCCCGCCGACGATCCGGAGGGGCTGCGCCGGCTCGCCGACGAGCTGGGCCTGACGATCTCCGGCGTGCACGCCGGCGGCCTGGTCCGCGATCCGGAGCCGGGCCCGGCCTTCGAGGCGGTCGCGCAGCTCGGCACCGAGCTGGCGATCGTGCCCGCGGGCATCCCGGAGCGGGAGTTCACCACCCGGGACGGGATCGCGCGCGCCGCCGACCTTCTCAATGGCCTGTCGGAGCAGGCGGCGGGCTACGGCCTGCGGCTGGGCTACCACAACCACTGGTGGGAGTTCGAGCCGCGGATCGACGGCGTGCACGCGCTGGAGGTGCTGGCCGAGCGGCTGAGCCCCGAGGTGGCGCTGGAGATCGACACGTACTGGGCGGCGGTCGGCGGGGCTCAGGTTCCTGATCTGCTGCGCCGGCTCGGCGACCGGGTGCTCGCGCTGCACGTCAAGGACGGCCCGGTGGCCAAGGGCGAGCCGCACACCGCGGTCGGCGACGGGGCGATGCCGGTGCCGGAGATCCTCGAAGCGGCGCCGCGGGCGTGGCGCGTCGTGGAACTCGACAGCTGCGCGACGGACGTCTTCGAGGCGCTGGCGCACAGCCGCACCTACCTGACCGGGCTCGCCGACGGCGCCGGAGCGCCTTCATGAGCACGAGCGGTGACGGCCCGGTCGGCCTGGCGGTGGTCGGCGCCGGCGTGATCAGCGGCCAGTACCTCAGAAACCTGACGGCGTTTCCGGACGTGCGGGTGCTGGCCGTCGCAGACCTCGACGTCGAGCGCGCGGCCACGGTCGCCGGGCAGTACGGCGTGCCGGTGTCCGGAGACGTCGAGGCGGCGCTGGCCGTCCCCGAGGTGGAGCTGGTGGTCAACCTGACCATCCCGGCCGCGCACGCCTCCGTCGCGCTCGCCGCGCTGAGCGCCGGAAAGCACGTGTACGGCGAGAAGCCGCTCTCGCTCGATCCGGCGACGGCCGAGAAGGTGCTGGCCGAGGCGACGGCGCGGGGTCTGCGGATCGGCAACGCCCCGGACACCTTCCTCGGCTCGGGACTCCAGTCGGCGGGGCGGGTGCTGCGGTCCGGCGCGATCGGCGCCCCGGTGGCGGCTGCCATCGTGTTCCAGAACCCCGGCCCGGAGTCCTGGCACCCGAATCCCGAGTTCCTGTTCCAGGCCGGCGCCGGGCCGCTGTTCGACATCGGCCCCTACTACCTGACCGCGCTCGTCACGCTGCTCGGCCCGGTGGCCAGGGTCGCGGCCGCCGCACGTCAGGCGCGGGCGCGGCGGGTCATCGGCTCGGGGCCGAAGGCCGGGACCGTGTTCGACGTCGAAGTCCCGACCCACATCACGGCGCTGATCGAGCTGGAGACCGGTCCCAGCACCGTGTCGACCTTCAGCTTCGACTCCACGGCGCCCCGCCGGACGATCGAGATCACCGGGACCGAGGGAACGCTGTGCCTGCCCGATCCCAACACCTTCGACGGCCCGCTGCGGATGCGCGGGCCGAAGGACGAGGAATGGCGCGAGCTGCCGGTCACCGGGACGAGCGTCGGGCGCGGCCTCGGCGTGCTGGAGATGGCGCGGTCGCTGCGTGGCGGGGAGCCGCACCGCGCGTCGGGCGCGCTGGCGCTGCACGTGCTGGAGACCATGGCGGCGATCACCGACTCGGCCGAGCGCAGCGAGTTCCTGAACGTGGCGAGCAGCACCGCGGTCCCGGCCGAGCTGCCGGACGACTGGGATCCCCACGCCCGGACGCTGGCATGATCTTTGCATGCTGACTAACTGGGCCGGGAACATCGAATTCCGCGCCGAACGGGTACACCGCCCGCAAACGGTCGCCGAGCTGCGCGAGCTCGTCGCGGCGAGCGCCGGGGTCCGCGCGCTCGGCACCGGCCACTCCTTCAACCGGATCGCCGACACACCGGCCGACCTGGTCAGCGTGGCGGGGTTGCCCCGGGTGATCGAGATCGACACGGCCGCCGCGACGGTGACCGTCTCCGCCGGGCTGCGCTACGCCGAGGTGGCCGAGCGGCTGAACCAGGCCGGCTACGCGCTGCCGAACCTCGCCTCGCTGCCGCACATCTCCATCGCGGGCGCCTGCGCGACCGGGACGCACGGCTCGGGCGACCGCAACGGCGGCCTGGCCACGGCGGTGGCCGCGCTGCGGATCGTCGGCCCCGGCGGCGAACCGGCCGAGCTGAGCCGCCGGGACGACCCGGAGCGTTTCCCGGGCGCGGTGGTCGGCCTCGGCGCGTTCGGCGTGGTGACCGAGCTGACCCTCGAACTGCTGTCGTCCTTCGAGGTGGCGCAGTACGTCTACGAAGGCCTCGCGCTCGACGTGCTCGCCGAGCGGTTCGACGCGGTGTTCGGCGCGGCGTACAGCGTCAGCGTGTTCACGAACTGGGCCGACGGCGACGGCGCGGTATGGCTCAAAACGCGCCACGAGAGCGGGGAGGGCGCGCCCCAATCCCTCCTGGACGTACTGGGCCCCAAGTGGCTCGGCGCGCGCCCGGCCGACGGCCCGCGGCACCCGATCCCAGGCATGCCGGCCGGTTTCTGCACGGTGCAGGGCGGCGTGCCGGGTCCGTGGCACGAACGCCTCCCGCACTTCCGGCCGGACTTCACGCCGAGCAGCGGCGAGGAGTTGCAATCGGAATTCCTGCTGCCGCGCGCCGCCGCACCGCAGGCCATCGCCGCGCTGCGCGGCTTGGCGGACCGGATCGCCCCGGTGTTGCAGATCTCCGAGCTGCGCACGATCGCGGCCGACGATCTGTGGCTCAGCCCCGCGTACGGCCGGGACAGTGTCGCCTTCCACTTCACCTGGGTCGCGGACACCGAGGCGGTCACGCCGGTCCTGGCCGCCGTGGAAGAGCGGCTGATGCCGCTCGGCGCCCGCCCGCACTGGGGCAAGCTGTTCACCACGCCACCGCAGCAGCTCGCTGACCAGTACGAACGCTGGGACGACTTCCGCCGGCTGCTGCTCGCACAGGACCCCGAGGGCACATTCCGCAACGCGTTCGTCGACAGCCTGTTCCCCTCGTTGCGCTCTTCGGATTAATCTGAGGTCGTCTGGCCGCCAGATGGTTGAAAGCTTGACTACCTTGGCGTAGGCTGCTGCCCACAGCGGTTAGTTGAACATTGAACTTATGCGGAGGCGGCAATGACTACCACCACCCAGATCCCCGGCTACGTCGCCGGCACCTGGACCATCGACCCAGTCCACTCGGACGTCTCGTTCACCGTGCGCCACATGGTGGTCAGCAAGGTCCGCGGCTTCTTCCGCACCTTCGAGGGCACCCTGGTGACCGGCGAGACGCCGGCGGGCAGCTCGGTGACGGCGACCGTCAAGCTCGACTCGATCGACACCAACCAGGAGCAGCGCAACGCGCACATCCGGTCGGCGGACTTCTTCGACGTGGAGAACCACCCGACGATGACCTACCAGTCCACCGGCGTGCGGGAGCACGGCGGCGACTGGATCCTGGACGGCGAGCTGACCCTCAAGGGCGTCACCAAGCAGGTCCCGCTCAGGCTTGAGGTCAACGGCTTCGGCCCGGACGCCTACGGCGGCTACCGCGCCGGCTTCTCGGCGAAGGCGGAGATCAACCGGCGCGACTTCAACGTCAACTTCAACGCGACGATGGAGACCGGCGGCCTGGTGGTGGGCGACAAGGTCGAGATACTGCTGGAGATCGAGGCGGTCCTCGACAAGTCCGACGGCGCCGAGGGCTGAGGCCCGCGAGCCCCGGATCCACGCTCGTAGAGCCCCGATCCACCGCCCTCCCCAGGAAAATGGCCGGCCCGGCCCGACCCCGCCGGGCCGGTCTCGCTCCCGGGACGCCCGTCAGTCCTCGGGTCCGATCCAGTCGAGGGTGCGGGCGACGGCCTTCTTCCAGCGGCCGTAGCCGGCCGCGCGCTGCTCCCCGGTCCACTGCGGCTCCCAGCGCCGGGCCTCGCTCCAGTTGCCGACCAGCTCGTCGGTGCTCTTCCAGAACCCGACCGCCAGGCCCGCCGCGTAGGCGGCGCCGAGTGCGGTGGTCTCGGCGACCACGGGCTTCGAGACCGGGACGCCGAGCACGTCCGCCTGGATCTGCATGCACAGCTCGTTCGCGGTCACCCCGCCGTCCGCTCGCAGCACGTCCAAGCGCACGCCGGAGTCCTGCTCCATCGCCTCGACCACGTCGCGGGTCTGGTAGCAGATCGCTTCGAGCGTCGCCCGCGCGAGGTGGGCGGCGTTGTTGTAGCGGGAGAGGCCGACGATCACGCCGCGCGCGTCGGAGCGCCAGTACGGCGCGAAGAGCCCGGAGAAGGCCGGCACGAAGTACACCCCGCCGTTGTCCTCGACCTGCCGGGCCAGCGCCTCGCTGCGCTCCGCGTCGGCGATGACGCCGAGCTGGTCGCGCAGCCACTGCACAGCGGATCCGGTCACCGCGATCGAGCCTTCGAGCGCGTACACCGGCGGCTGCGCGCCGAACTGGTAGGCCACCGTGGTCAGCAGGCCGTGGTTCGAGCGCACCGGCTCGGTACCGGTGTTCAGCAGCAGGAAGTTGCCGGTCCCGTAGGTGTTCTTCGCCGATCCGGGGGTGAAGCAGACCTGCCCGACGGTGGCCGCCTGCTGGTCGCCGAGGTCGCCGGTCAGCGCGACCTCGCGGTGCAGCGGACCGTCCGCGCGGGTCACCCCGTAGCCGACCGGGTCGGCGGAGGGCCGGATCCGCGGCAGCATCGCGCGCGGGACGCCGAAGAACGAGAGCAGCTCGTCGTCCCAGTCGAGGGTCTCCAGGTTCATCAGCATCGTGCGGCTGGCGTTGGTCACGTCGGTGACGTGCTGGCCGCCGTCGGGGCCACCGGTCAGGTTCCACAGCAGCCAGGAGTCGACGGTGCCGAAGACCGCCTCCCCGGACTCGCCCGCCGCGCGCAGTCCGGCGACGTTCTCCAGCAGCCACTGGAGCTTGCCCGCGGAGAAGTAGGTCGCCGGGGGCAGCCCGGCCTTGCGCCGGATGGTGCCGCCCCGGGCGTCCCGGTCGAGGGCGGCGGCGATCCGGTCGGTGCGTGTGTCCTGCCAGACGATCGCGTTGTGGTACGGCCGGCCGGTGCGCCGGTTCCACACCACGGTGGTCTCCCGCTGGTTGGTGACGCCGAGCGCGGCCAGGTCGGCGGCGCCGAGCCCGGACACGCTCAGCGCCGTCTCGACGACCGCCCGGGTCTGTTCCCAGATCTCCACCGGGTCGTGCTCGACCCAGCCGGCCCGCGGCAGGATCTGCGCGTGCTCAAGCTGGTGCCTGGCGACCTCCCGGCCGCCGTGGTCGAAGACCATGAAGCGGGTGCTGGTGGTGCCCTGGTCGACCGCGCCGACGAAGTCAGCCATCGGATTCCGCCTCTCGTTCAGCCCCCGGCCGAGGGATGCCGGGCCCGAGCGGCATCAGGCTACTGTGCCGCCGCCGAGAGGGTACGCCGGTGGCAGCACGCACCGCAGCCAGAGCGTGCGGCCATACCGGCAGCGCCATACCGGCGGCAGGTAGTACCAGAAGAAGCAGGCCAGGCCGGTCAGTCCGTAGTAGAACGAGATCGCATCAGGTCCAGGGGAGAATCGCTCCGGGGCGGGGTTCACAAGTCCACAGACTGAAATCGACTGAAATCGGTGGACCCGCGTTACCCGGAGAATCGGCTGTTCGCCCGAGCAGCCGACCGGCAAGGAGGTCGCAGTGCGTGTGCTGGTGACGGGAGCGTTCGGCTACGTGGGCCGGGCCGTGACGCTACGGCTTCTCGAAGCCGGGCACGAGGTCGTCGCACTGACCCGCCGACGGCGCCAAGACGCGACCGCCGGGTTTGACGCTGACGGTTTATACGTGGTCGAGGCTGACGTACGAGACCACGATCGGCTGCGAGTCGCGGTCGATGGTATCGGCGGTATCGGCGGTATCGGCGGGGTCTGCCACTTGGCGGCGCTCACCCGCGTCCGCGAGTCCTTCGAGCAGCCGGACGAGTACCACGCGGTCAACGTCGGCGGGACCGCCGCGCTGCTCGAATCGCTGACGTCGGCGCGTGGCGGCGACAGCAGGCCGATCGCCTTCGTTCAAGCGTCGACGGCGGCGATCTACGGCGCACCGGAAGCCCAGCCGATTGCCGAGGACGCCGTGCCGGCGCCGACGAGTCCGTACGGATCGTCCAAGCTCGCCGCCGAACAGGCGGTGCGGGATGCGGTGCTGGATCATGCCGCGGAGCCGAATCCAGCACCAAGTCACCGGACCGCACGTGCCATCGGCGCGATCAACCTGCGCGTGTTCAACGCCGCCGGTTCCGTCGCGGGCTTCGGCGATCCGGACGAGAGCCGGATCATCCCGCGCACGCTGCTGGCGGCGGCCGGGCTTCGGCCACCGCTGGCGCTGAACGGCGACGGCTCGGCGGTACGTGACTTCGTGCACGTGGACGATGTCGCGCGTGCCTACGTACTGGCGCTCGGCCACAGCCGGGCCGGAGAGTTCCGGACGTACAACGTCGGGGCGACCGGCGCCAGCGTCCGCGAGATCATCGCGGCTGTCGAGTCGGTGACCGGTCGCCGGGTGCCCATCGAGCCGCGTCCACCGCAGCCGGAGCCGCCGATGCTGCTGGCCGACACCGCGCGGATCCGCGACGAACTGGGCTGGAAGCCGGAGCGCTCGTCGCTGGAAGAGATGGTCGCGGACACCTGGACGGTGTTACTGCGCACCGCGCTGCTGAACACGGTGTTGCTGCACACCACGCTGCCAAAACCGTGATGCGCACGGCCGAGAGGCCGGAGCGCGACGGCTGAGCGCCGCGCTCTCGACCCACCTCGGCGAGTCAGTCACGCACGCTCGGGATCACTCGTCCATGCTCAGGATCGGCCGGACCTCCAGCGCCCAGTAACGCGCGTCCGGCCAGCGCTCGGCGATCTCCAGCGCCCGCTCCTCGCTCTTCACGTCCACCGTGACGTAACCGACGAACTGTTCCTTGGACTCGATGAACGGCCCGTCGGTCACCGTGGGCACCCCGTCGCGCACCTTCACGGTCTTGGTGGCGCTCGGCGGGCCCAGCGGCTCGCCGCCGACGATCTCGCCCGACGCGGTCAGTTCCTCGAAGATCACGGTCGCGTCGTCCATCACGGCGGTGCGGTCGGCCTCGGAGAGGGTCTGCCAGGCGTCGGTGTTCTGGTAGATCAGCAGCATGTACTTCACGTCGTTGCTCCCAACGGATCACGGCGCCCGGTCCGGACGCTTCTCACTATGGTTGTCGGAGCGGACGGCTCGTTCTCTACACGCCGGCCCGCGAATTTCATCCGACGTGGCTCGCGGCGCCGCGCACCTCAAGCGTGTCGAGCAGCCGTGTGGTCGCCACCGCGACAGCCTCCACGGCCTCGTCAAAGGCCTCGCGGTTATGCGCAGCCGGGGCGCGGAATCCGGAGATCTTGCGCACGTATTGCAGCGCCGCCGCCCTGATGTCTTCCTCGCTGACGTCGAGCGTCATCGGCGGCCGGAGAGTCTTGATGCTTCTGCACATGGAGACAGTGTGCCTCCACGTGTCGCTACCACTCCCAGTAGAAGCCGACGACGGCGTGCTCGGCGCCGCCTTCGAGGAAGCGGTGCGCCTCGTTCGCCGAGTTGAGCGAGACCGGTTCGCGATGCGTGATCGAGCTGTTGATGATGCCGTTCCACTCCGCCCACCACAGCCGGCTGGGGACCATCTCGGGGTGAAAGTGGATCCACAGCAGGGACTTGTCCACCTTCCGGCGGAACGCGTGGCGCATCTCGGTCGGCGGCTTCTCCTCGTAGCGGAACGTGGCCGTGTAGTTGAGGACCGCCGTGGATCCACGCGGGAGCGGGCGTTCGAGCAGGATGTCGATCGCGTGGTAGATGTTCCCGTCGCGGGCGCGTAGCTGGTAGGGCAGGCCCGGTATGCCGCCGGTCTGCACGTCGAGAGTGAGCATGTTCGTGTCGACCATGTACGTGTAACGGTCGAGGCCGTCCTCGGTCGCCTCGATGATCTGGTCGGTGCGGTGCTGCGCGGGCAGGCCGTCCGGCCCGAGATAGTGGTACTCGCGCAGATCCACGGTGCGATGGCGGACGGGCGGCGAATCGAACACCGGCAGGTCGGTCTCCTGCACGTCACCACGCACGTAGCGGATGCTCGACGAGCCCGCGTGCAGGAAACGCAGCCGGTCCGCGTCGTCCGGCGCGATGTCGAAGGCGTCGACGAACCAGTTAAGGGTGACGCTGCCGAGCACGGTGTCCGGGCTGTTGCCGGCCAGCGCCCGGGAGATCCGCGAGCGCAGCTTGACCGGGTCGCGGTCGTGGTCCGGCGAGCCGAGTTCGGCCAGATGCGCCGCGACCACGTCGGTGATCGCGCCCAGCGCTCCGCCGCCGGGCACCAGCAGTCGCCGCCACTGCGAGCGGTAGCGTCCCGGCCGGGTCAGCAGGTCGTACAGGTAGCTGCTGGCCGCAGCCGCCGGGGCGCCGGGGCGCTGCGCGGTGCCCGCTGCCCCGCCGGCCTGCGCCGAACCCGGTCCGCCGCCCGGACCGGGACCCGGCTCGGGGTGCCTGCGCCTGCGTTCCTCGATGGCGTCGCGCGCCGCCGCGAAGGCCAGCCGCTCCGCGCCGTCCGCGCCGAGCAGCACCACGATAACGTCCAGCTTGTCCGGCGGCGGCAGCACCTTCCCCGAGAAGTAGCCGCCGATGACGCCGTGTGCGTATCCGGTCTTCTCGGCCAGGTAGCGGTAGGAGAGCAGGGCGTCGCTGCGGCGGCGCGCGTACCTGCGGCGCAGTCGGCGCAGCGAATCGCCGAGGTCCTCCAGGGTCTCCAGGTGCCGGAGACCGAGGTCCTCGGGGAAGCCGGCGCCGCCTTCCAACCGAACCATCCGCAGCCCTGTCCGAGTACTGATGTGACGCTCCGTCAGCGTAGCTGCTGCCGGGGCTCATCGCGCACGTCGAAACGGCCTTCGAGCGGACTCGGCGACCGGCATACCGCCTGGTCGGTCGGGTACACCGGTGTCCGTCGCTGTCCGACCGTGTCCGACGTCGGACGTTTCACGGGGGTGGACCGTGCCAGTCTTGAGCCCTGAAAGGCACCGCGACGCGGCCGGTAGTTCACGGGCGCTGATTCACCGAGCACGCTGATACACCGAGTACGACGAGTGGCGGATGACCGAGTTCCGATTCCCCCCGGTGCTGAGCATAGCCGCCTGGGAGGCCGAGTTCGACGCCCCAGACGGCGCGCCTGCGGGCGGCCGGCCGGAGGGTTTCGCACGCGGCGGTCCGCACCTCGACTTCGGCAGGGTCGAGTACGTCGAGTTGAGCGTGCTGGCCAGAGCGTTGCTTGTGCTTGACGCCGCAGTCGCGGCCGGGGTGGGCGCGACTGTCACGCTTCCCGCGCACGAATTCGAGCAAGGCGCGCGGGAGACGGCTGACCGGCGGGTGGGTCCGGACGGTGCGGGTCCGGAAGGCGCCGGTCAGGGTGGCGTTGGTCAGGTCCGTGTTGGCCAGAATCATGTTGGCCGAGGCGGTGTCGGTCGGGACGGTGCGGGTCTCAACGGCAGGGGTCTGAACGGTGCGGGTCCGGGCGGTGCGGCGCCCGGCGACCCGGACTCGTGGTCCCGAGCACGGGAGACCCGACACCGCGCCGGCAGACGCGGCCAAGCGCGTGCCTTCATGCGGCAGGCGGGCTTCCAGGAGGCACCGCACTGGCCGGTAGACGCCGTGCGGGTCCGCGGAGCGGGGCCCGCCGGAAAAGGGGAGGATGTCGATGAGCCACCGTCCGGGGATATGGCAGCCGGCAGCAACCCGGCCGTCGAGCCGTTGGGCTACCGGCGCAGGTTGCTGCCGTTACAGTGGCTTCAGCCGCTGGAGGGCGCGGGCTTACGCGAACCCGCGCGGTACGTCGCCCTTGAGCAGGGATTGGGGGACCTCGGCCTCCCAGCCTCCGACGCACGCGCGATCGGTGAGACGGTACTGGCCGAACTGATCGGCAACGCGGCGCAACTGGCCGCCGCGCGCGATCCCGAGCATCCGCGAGTGCTGGTCGGCGGGCAACTGCTGGACGGTGACGGTTCGCCGACATCCGGGCATCCCGAGGGTGCGTCTGCGGTCAACGGTCCGGATCAGGGCCAGGGCCGGATCCTGCGCCTGTTCGCCGGTGGCGGCGGCCGGCCCGACACCCTGTTCGAAGCGACGGTGCCGGTCGGTCCGCGGTTCTCGGCGCCGGGCGGGCACTGGAGCGGGCACCCGGCCCTGCACCGGCCGCAGCAGCTCGGCTGGATCGGCGCGACGCTCGATACGGAACACGGCCTCGGCGAGGCGGACCGCGCGGCGTTCTCCGCCGCCGTCTCGCGGGCGCGCGGCGCAACGGCGGCCTCCGGCACGCGGACCTCCGGCGTCGTGGTGACAGTCTCGACCGGCGGCGAGAGCGACCCGCACGGTATCGGCACGCTGCGGCAGGCGGTGCGGCGCATGCTGACGGCGCTCGCCCCGGGAGCCGAGCGGACCGCCGTGGCGGCGGTGTTCCCCGACCTCGGCTGCCGCGTCCTGGAGTCGTGTTCCCTGGATTCCGAAACCGCCGACTCCAACGCCGCGGGCCGCGTCGTGCTGGTGCTCGGCGCGCAGGGCAAGCCGCTGTGGTTCGGCGGTACCGCGCCGATGCGCGCCGTGCTTGAGCTGCTCACCGAGGCCGGCGGCGTCGTGTCGGTCGCCGTGGCCAGGCAGCGCTGGTCGGCCGCCAGAAGCGGCAAGAGCCGGCTGGCCGCGGGTGCCGCCGACGAGTTCGACAAGGCGCTGCGCGGGAACAAGCACCTGTTCGCGGTCGAGGGCGACAGCCTGCTCCTGCTGCTCTCGCCCTTGCACGTTCTCGGCGCGCTCACAGACGCGGCGCAGCGCGAACTGTCCGGCGAGGCGCTGCGCGGCGGTTCGGGCGTGCGCCGCGGACTATTCCGTACGCCGACGCTGGCCGTCACGAACCGCTGGATCGACGCCGCGCAGTTGCTCGACGGCACCATCGGCTCCGAGATGGCCGCGTTCACGCTGGCCCGCGCGGTGCAGGCCGAGTTGGCGACACTGCCACCCGGCTGCGCCCCGGTCGTCGTCGCGCAGACGCACACCTGCCCACCGCGGCTGGCCGGGCAGCTCAGCGAGTGCCTGGCGCTCGGCGACCGCACATATCCGCTCGGGCCGGAGTTCGACCAGAACGGCTGGCCGACCGCGGGCGACGTGCCGTCCGACGCCCGCGTCGTGCTCTGCACGGACGTGATCCTCACCGAGAACACGGTGCGCCGCGCGGTCGCGGACATCGTCGAGCACGCTGAGCCCGTGGTGATCGCGTGCGTCGTGGACGCCCGGGCCAAACGCGGCCGGATCAATGTCCTGAACCGGGAGATCCCGGTGGTCGCGCTCGCCGAGATCGACCTCGAAGCGCTGGACGCCGAGGCGGCCCTGGGGGAACCGGTCCGGGACATCGACCCGCTCATGCTGCGCCCCGCCGCGCCCAAGCCCGCCGAGCGGCTGGCGATGAGCGAGGAGGAGTTGCTGTACTGGTGCGCGCCGCACCCCGGGTTGCCGTCCGGAGCGCTTCGCGTCGGTCACGTCGAGCACCCCCGCCGCGTGCACACGAGTGCAGTCCTCGACATGGACCGGCTGTTCCGCAATGAGGACGCGCGCATCCGGATAACTGACGCGATGCTCGACGCCGTGCAGCGGAGCCTGGCCCGGGTCCACCACCGCGCCGACCCGGCGCGCGCCGAGGACGCCATCCAGATCTGGCATCCGGGCGACGCGCGGGACAACGCCGGCCGGCTCGCGCAGGCGGTCTGGTCGCGGATGTCGGAAACCGGGCAGCGGGTGAACACGCCACTGGCGTTCCAGCATCTCGGCGCGGGCTCAGCCTGGCTGACTGCGCCCTCGGCCCTCAGCCGCGCGCCGCGGCCGCGCACGGTGCTGATCCTCGACTACCTGTCGCGGACCGGCAGCACCCTGCAACAGCTGATCCGGCACGCCGTCACGGCCGGCGCGGAACGGATCGTCGCGGTGGTGCTGCTCGACCAGCAGCCGGAACGCGACGGCGGGATGCTGCGCTCGATCAGCGCCGTCCGGCTCGAACCCGACGGGGTGCGCACGACGCGCGGCTCCGACGTGCCGGTCGTCGTGCGCTACGTCAGCGCGGGCGGCTTCGGCGACCTCGACGGGCACGCGTGCGGCATGTGCGAGACCCGCGAGAAGTACGCGGGCTTCGGCGACGCGCCGGAACGGCTGCGCCGCCACGCGGACCGGCTGCACGAACTGCTGCGGCCGCGGCGGCGCGACGAGCTGTTCGAGAGCGCCCCGGCTGACCTGTTCGGCGTGCCGCTGTTCTGCGACGACGCGACGGACTATCTGCGCTGGCGGGGGCTGCTGCGCCGGGCGCTGCACGAGACCGGTGCCCGGCGGGAGGTGCTGGACCGGCTGGCGGAGCTGAGCCAGCCGTCACCGGATTCCGACTGGGGACGGCGCGGCCTGATCCGGCTGCTCGCGGCGGAGCACGGCTGGCTCAAGCTGCCGCCGCTGCGGTACGCGGCGGCCCGGGAGCCGCTGGCCCGCTGCTGCTTGGACGAACTGGACTCTCCGGCGCCCGAGCCGCCGTGGCTGCGTGCGCAGACGGTGATGGTGCTGGCCGCCGCGGCGCCGGAGCGTTTCGTCGCGATGCTGCCGACGCTGGTCGAGCTGGGCGCGGACGAGCCGGTCGTGGTCGACCAGGTATGCCTGGAGGCGTACCGGCTGGCCCGCCGACCCCGCCGCGACTCGCCGATCGACCTCGCCGAGCTGCGCGACGGCCTGCTGCGCTGCCGGGACTGGCTTGAGGGCGTGCGCGCGGGCTGGGATCACCGGCTGGTCGAGGAGTACGCGCACGTCGTGCGGCAGCTGATCTTCCTGGCCGAGCTGCCGTCCCGGCCGCGGCCCGACGATCCGCGCGAGGCGTGGGCGCGGCTGGCCGGGCAGTGGTGCGAGCCGGCCGAGCGGCACCGCTTCGAGTCGAGGCTGCTGCGGGCGCGTGACTTCGTGGAAGACCTCCAGGTCGCCGCGCCGGGCCGGGAGCGCACCATGATCGCGGAGGCGGACCTGCGGGAATGCGCGCGGCTCGTCGAGGAACGGGTGCTGGCGCACTTGCCGGCGCTGCGCGAGATCCTGGCCGGGGAGCACGTGGCCGAACTGTTCGGCCGCCGGGACCAACAGCGGTTCGTCGCGCTGGCCGACACGAGCGCGGCCGGTCTGCTGGAGCTGTCCGAGCGGCTGAGCGCGCTGCTGCGCGAACCGCGCGAGCCGGACGAGCGCAGGTGGCGCACGATGCGCCGCGAACTGCTCGACCGGATCGGCTGGTGGTACTGCGCACTGTTCGCGACGCACCGGCCGGTCACCGGCGCCCCCGCACCACTCGTGGACTTGGTGCGCTCCGCGCCGGCCAACGTCGGCGCAGTCGTCGAAGCCGCTCTCGCGGCCCGAGGCCTGGAAGCCGCGACACGCCCGACGGCAGATCTTGACGTGCAGGTGTTCTGCCCACGAGATCTGCTCGACCGCGCCATCGGGCACGCCCTGGACGACGCACACACTCGCCGAAGCAACAGCATCGGCGACACCAGCGGCGAGCCGCGGATCGAGCTGAGCCTGCACCGCCCCGGCCCGGATGGCCTTCAGATCGTGATCCGCGACTCCGGCGTCCTGCCGGGCCCGGCGGATCCCGGCCGCGGCTTCGGCGCGCTGGACCGCGGCCTCAGGCCGTTCGGCGGCTCGCTCACCGGCCGCGCTGTGGGCCGCGACTCGGGCTTCGAGACGGTCATCACATTGCGTCCGTGGCAGGGGGCGTGACGGTGGACTCGATCCAGGCGCTGCTCATCGACGAGGACGAAGACAACCTCACCACGGTGCCCGAGCGGCTGCGGTACCCGTTCGCGCAGCTCGGCTGGCTGGTCGTGTGGACGACCGCGAAGGACCCCGGCCAGGTACGCGAGCTGTTCTCGGTGCCCGGCGCGGCGTACGACCTGATCGTGGTCGATCTGCCGGCCGCCGCGCGAGAGGGCGCCAAACGAAACGGGGCCGGCGGGCAGGACGCCACCGGCGCGCGCGACGGGTCCGGAGCCGCACCGGCCGAGTCCGGGCTGAACCTGATCCGCGAGGCCCGCGAGCGGTTCCCCGGCGCGTTCATCCTGGCGATCAGCGGCGGCGACACACAGCGCCCCGACCTGCTCGACGAGGCGCGGCGCAGCGGGGCGCACCGGGTGCTGCGGCGGTACGAGTTCAGCGTGGACGCCCCGGACAACAGCCCGACCGCCATCGCCACCGAGATCCACAACCACCTGCTGGACACCGGCGCGGTGGCCCCGATCGCGGTGACCTACGACGAGCTCGACCCGAACATCCAGGCGCTGGTGCACGAGATCGGGGAACCGACGCTGTGCCGGCTTTACGCGCGCATCCTCGATGCCGCCGGGCGCACCACACGCAACATGAGCCTGGGTTACATCGCCCCCGGTTACTCGGGTGCCGCGGTGTGCGCAGTAACAGCAGCGCTGGACAACAGCGGCGTGCGCACCCACCACGTGCTCAAGGTGAGCCTGGACAAAGACGCGCTGACGCGCGAGGCGCAACGCGGCGCCGAGGCTGCGGCGCTGCTGCGTCCGGCACTGATGGCCCGGCAGGCGCCGCCGTACCCGGTCGGCCCGGTCAACGGCTGGTATGCACTCGCCTCACAGCTGCAAGGCAGTGCACTAACACTTCGCGACTGGCTCGCGCGCGGCGCATCGGACGCCGCGGTCGAGGACGTGTTCGCGGCGCTGTTCACCGACGGCCTCGGCGGGGTCTACGCGGACACCGCCCAGGAGATCGACTCCCCGGCCGATCTCCTGCGCACGCCGTACTACCGGCAGCGTCGAGTACTGCACGCCGTCAAGGAGCTCAGCCCAGTTCTCACTCACCCAGATGGCTGCCGGCTGCCCGAGTCACTGGTGGACGAGCTGACGCAGCGACTGACCGCGTTCGTCACCGAGGGCCGGATCGGCGGCTCCGATCCGCAACAGACGGCGTCGCGGCCGACCCACGGCGTGTTCTCGCACGGTGATCTGCACGCGGCGAACGTGCTGGTCTACGAGGGCCGACACCCGGAGCCGACGGTGATCGACGCGAGCCGCTTCGGCCACGAGCACTGGGCCACCGATCCGGCCCGTCTCGCGGTGGACCTGCTCATGCACAGCGTGGATCCGGGCGCCGCCTCGATGTTCTTCACCGGATTCGACCGCTGGCGTGACGTGGCAAAGCGGCTCGGCCGCCTGGAACCGCTGCTCGACCCGCTCCACGGCGGCACCGGAGTAGTCGACGCGCTGCTCGCGGACTTCGTGCCCTCCGACTTGCTGCCGAAGGACCCCGAGGGCACGGTCACCGTGCCCGACCTGCCATCGGCCGCCAAGCCCGCCACAGGCATCATGACGAGCGCAGGACCCGACGACACGCTCGGCTCCGTGCCCGACCAGCACGGAACCGAGCGTGCAGCGAACGACACGACCAGCGGCACTTCCGCAGACGGCACCGCGGCGGCTCTGGCCGCGCTGAACTGGCTGACCGGCAACCTGCGCGCGTTCTGCCCCGGCATGTCAGGCGACGACGAGTACCGGCGGCACTGCTGGGAGTGGCACACCGCACTGGCCCGCTGCCTGCTGCGGTGCTCGTACGACCACGAGATCACGGTGCCGAAGCGTGCCCTGGCGATCGTCGCCGCGCACGACCAACTGACCGCCGCGGCGGTGAGCCTGCCCGACTAGGGCACCGGGGAACGGGGAGCGCGGCCGACCGCCGCGCCACGAACAGGGTGGGGCCGTGGTGGGGACGGCCCCACCCGAGCTATTCAGTCAGTCCCTCAGTCCTTGAAGTTGTAGACCTCGGCGTGAGCGCCGATGGCCTCCCAGACGGTGTGCGCCTCGCCTGTCGCGACCCGGTCACCATAGCGAAACAGTGCCCGACCGTCCTTCGCCCAGGTCAGCGACCAGATCTCGGTATTGGCCAGCTCGTGCACTCGCAGTTCGGGGCTGAAGGAGCCACCGACCTTCAGGTTCGCGATGAAAACCGCCAGCGCGCGCCGGAACGCAGCCTTCTGCGCCGGGTCGAGCTTGCTGTACTGACGTTGGAACGCCGCCAGGGCCTCATAAAGTCGGCATCCGCGGCTACTCGGCGTCCATTGCTGCGAGGAACTCTTCCTCCGAGGCGATAGGTGGTGCTGTTGCCCGCCAACCGGTCCGCCTCGGCCTCAGCAATGCGCGCCTGCCACTGCGGAGTCCAGAACCATGCCTGGTCAGCCGGGATCGACAGCGCTGGGGTCAGCACGATGCGCCCCTGCTCCTCGGTCACGATGAACTCGTCCCCTTCGGCCAACTGCATCTGGTCGGCGATCTCACGTGGCACGGTCAAGATGTTCTTCTTGCGCAGGATCACCTTGCTTACGCGCTGCTTGGTCTGCATGGCACGACCCTTCCGCCTGGACGACTTTCTTCCAAGTGAATCAATCGTCCATCCACAGGGCCACGGCGCCAGCCCCCGCAATGACCTGCGTCCACGCGCGCCGAAAAAATCTCCCGGAAAAAGTGTTGGGATCCCGTGCGCCCGCTCCTCTCACCGGTATGAGGCAACTACTCGAAGCGCAGGAGGCGGTCGCCATGCCCGTCACGTCAGCATCGCCGAGCACCGCACAGTCGCACACCATGCCGTCGTCGAACACGGTGTCGTCGAACACCACGTCATCGAACACGGTGTCGTCGCACGCCGCACCGTCGAACACCACGTCATCAACCTCACTGTCATCAATCCCGACACCACGGCACCCCGTCACCCGCCCGAACCGCGTCACGGTCCGCGTCCACTCGCTCGACCCCATCTCGGAGGCCGGAATCCTGGTGCAGCTGCGCCAGCGGCCCGAACTGCGGGTCGCCGAGGCCGGCGAGGCCGCCTCGGTCGTGATCGCTGTCGCGGACGTGGTCGACGACGCGACCACACGTTGGCTGACCGCGCTGCATCGCGCGGACGGCACGCCGGTCGTGCTGATCGTCGGTCAGCTCGATCCGCGCACGGTGGTCGGCGTAGTGGGCAGCGGGGTGTGCGGCGTGGTGCGCCGGGCCGAGGCGACGCCGGAGCGGCTCGTGCGCGTGGTGCGCGCCGCGGCGCAGGGCTACGGCGACATGCCGCCGGACCTGGTGCGTCACCTGCTCGACCAAGTCAGCCTGCTAAACCGGACCGCGCTCGAACCACGCGGCCTGTCCTTCGCCGGCCTGACCGAGCGGGAGCGCGACGTGCTCAAGCTGATCGCGGACGGCCTGTCCACCCGCGAGGTCGCCACGAAACTTGCGTACTCGGAGCGCACGATCAAGGCCGTGCTCCAGTCGCTGACGATCCGGCTCAACCTGCGCAACCGGACGCAGGCCGTCGCGTACGCGGTGCGCAATGGCTGGATCTGACTTCTCGGCAGAGTGTCTCCCGACGACGCCGTGCCTCTCGACGACAACGTGTTTCTCGACACTGTGTTTCTCGACACTGTGTTCCACGGCGCGAACCAGAGGCTCTACCGTGTGCGCATGCAGGATCGGGACCTCGTCGCCGCGATCGTGGCGGGCGACCCGGCAGGGCTGGCTGCCGCCTACGACCGATACGCCTCGGCGCTGTACGCGTACTGCCGCACGATGCTGCGCGACCCCGAGGACGCGTCCGATGCACTCCAGGACACGTTCGTGGTGGCCGCGCAGAAGCTCGACGGGCTGCGGGATCC
>NZ_DASYZI010000287.1:0-3762 GCF_035946395.1 Actinocrinis sp. | reverse complement strand
CGGGTGTGATGGATCAGGCGGTGAGCAGGCTCAGCGCGCGGGGGCCGTGTTTGAACTCGGGGTCGATCTGGGTCCTCAGGTCAGCGCCGGCGGCTTTGCTGGCCCAGGCGTCGGCGTTGCGCAGGTGGAAGTCGATCGCCTGGCGCTGGAAGCGGTCCCAGTCCTTGACCTGCTGGTCCACACGAGCGCGCAGTGCGTCGAGTGCGTGGTGGTTGGCGGGTTCGAGCGCGTCCAGTGGGGCGAAGCGTCCCTGCTCGGCGGCACGCACATAGGGTGAGGCGGTCAGGCAGGTCAGCAGGTCGTAACCCACATGCGTGCGCAGGAACGCCTCATCACCGGGTCCGGTGGCTTTGTTGCCGATCACCGCGAGCGCCACGCCGTAGCCGTGGGCGTAGTCGCGGTACTGCCGGTAGACCGACACGGCGCGCAGCGTGGGCTCGACGACCAGGAAGGTGAGGTCAAAGCGAGTGAACAGCCCGGAGGCGAAGCTGTCCGCCCCCGCAGTCATGTCCACGACCACGTACTCGCCCTCACCGTCGACCAGGTGGTTCAGGTACAGCTCAACAGCACCGGTCTTGGAGTGGTAGCAGGCGATCCCGAGGTCCTGCTCGGTGAACGGGCCGGTGGCCATCAGCCGCGCTCCACCCGCGTCTACGCTCCAGTCGCGATGGAACGGGTCCTGTCCGCCGAGACAAAGCAGCCGGGAGCCGCTCCCGGCCGGGGTGGTCTTGGCCATCTGCGCGGCCGAGGCGATGCGCGGGTTCGTGCCACGCAGGAACTCCTTGATGTCGGCAAGGTGCCCGCCGAGCGGCGGGATCGCCGCGCACGCGCCTTCCTCTACGCCGAGCGCCACGCCCAGGTGCTGATTGATGTCGGCGTCGATCGCCACCACCGGCGCACCTGCGTTGGCCAAGTGCCGGGCGAAGAGCGCCGAGAGAGTCGTCTTACCGCTGCCACCCTTGCCGACGAACGCAACGCGCATGCCCGCCTCCCAGCCGTCTATCGAATATGAATGTCGTTTTCAAAATCTGGTTCGAGCATTCCCGGTCTCCCGACGGCCTGTCAAGTCGGCGCGCGAGGGGCGGCGGCGGTCGGTTCTTCGTGCAGGGCCGGACGGATGGCGCACGGATGGCCGACGATGGTCACTCGCTCATGGCGCCTCGTGCCTGGCACTGCGCACACAGCCCGGTCAGCTCGACAACGTGCTCGACCTGCGCGAAGCCGAGGTCTGCCGCGGTGGTCCTCGCCCAGCGCTCCAGAGCGCGGGACGCTACCGGGACGTTGAACCCGCACAAGCGGCAACGCAGGTAGTGCTGGTGCTCGGTGGTCGGTCGGGCACGGAAGTGCTGGCGGCCGCCCTCGTCGCGCACACTGTCGACGAGCCCTGTTTCGGTCAGCGCGTGCAGGGTGCGGTACACGGTGGTTAGGCCGATGCTCTCGCCCTTGTCGCGCAGGCGTTGGTGCAGGGCTTGGGCGCTGGTGAAGTCGGGATGCTCGGCCATTACGGCGAGCAGGGCGCGGCGTTGGCGCGTGTTGCGCCCTGAGGACACTTCGGCGGGGGTGGTGTCGGCCACGTCTGCGGCGCGTGCTGCGCGGCGCGCGGTCTTGACCATGTGTGGTGGCTCCTGGATGGCTAGAGCTGTGCGGTCGCCCGCTCCTGGCGCGCGGTCGCGTCATCGGCAGGGCTGGTGCTGGTGCGGTGTCGATGAGCAGCGAGCGCGCAGGCATAGCCGACGGCCGCCACGGTGGTGATCGCGAAGCTGGGCGGCAGCCGGGGCGCGTAATAGGCCAGGGCAAGCCCCGCCCACATCTCGGCCACGCCGAGTGCGGTCGCGATCGCCATGCCACGGAATGGATGGTCGGTCAGCAACAACGCGGTGCCCGCGGGCCCGGCAATCAGGCCGAGCAGCAGCAGGGCGCCGACCGCTTGAGTCGCCTCCGCGCAGGCCGCGCCGATCAGGGCCAGGAAGAGGTAGCCGAGTGCGCGGACCGGCACGCCGCGCGCGGCGGCCACGGCCGGGTCGAGAGAGGCGAACAACAGCGGCCTGGCGATCGCCAGCAGGGCGAACAGGACCGCGGCCCCGATCCACAGGGCGGCGCCGGCCTGCGCGGCGGACAGTCCGAAGATCGAGCCGAACAGGACGCTGACTGTCCCGTTGCCGGTGCCGCTCCCGGATTGGTCGGTGGTGTACAGGGTCAGGAAGAACACGCCCAGACCCAGCACCCAGGCGAAGACGCTGCCGATCACGACGTCGTCGGCGCGCCCGCGCTCGCCGAGCGCCGCGAGCAACAGCGCGACCAGGATCGTTGCGGCGAACAAGCCGACGCGCAGGTTGATCCCGAAGGCGAGGGCGGCCAGCGCCCCGGTGAACGCGACGTGCGAGAGCGCGTCGGCGGTGAACACCTGCGCGCGCAGCACCAGGAAGTACCCGGCCAGCCCGCAGGCGGCCGCGATCCCGGTGCCGGCCAGCAGTGCGTGCACCATGAAGGAGTGCTCGAAGATGCTCACGCGCCGCTCCCGGCCCGGACCGCCCGGCCGAGCACGGCGGCTCGGCTCGGTAGCTGCGCGGCCACGTATGCGGCGAACGCGAACGCGGTGACGTAGAACCCGATCGGATACGGGCTGAAGTAGGCCGCCGCGAGCGCGGTCCAGGTGACGAGCAGCCCAATCAGCACTGTCAGGCGTACTGCGCTGTACAACGACCCGAACCTGCACCGACAGCGGTCACGATCAGACCGCGGCGCACCAGGGTCGTTTTCACCGTGCGGGTGTACCAGCCACAGCAGCACGATGTTTAGTATCGTGACTGCAAAAATAGCCTGATAGACCAGCAGATAAGCGATGAATCCGGGTGAGGAGGAGTACTAGCGCACCAGCCGAAAGGCGTCTTTCGCGTGTGCATGGTCGACGGTGACAAACAGCGTGATCACCGCTGCGAGAGCAAGTATGATCAGTCCGAGTAGCAGGTAGATCCTCGGCTTGGCGCGGTCGAGTGGATAGCTCCACAGGATCAGTAGGGCGAGGAGCAGGGACGCCATGGCGCAGATGACGAAGGTCTGCACATGAAGCGTGACCAAGTCTCCGTAGAGGCTGTAGCTGTTGATCAAGTTCCAGAAACCTGGCGAACTGGTGATGAACGTCAGGGCAAGGAGTACGAAGACTGCCAGCAGCGCGATCTGCGACGGATTGCTGCGGTCGCACCTTACGTGCCCGTACTCGACCACGACCAGCAACCATGCGATCAACGCGACTGCGGGAAATGCGATCGCTCCGGCGCCGGGCACGGCCTATCACCTCCCGCCTCCCGGATCGGCGCAGCGCACGTTCAACGCGGGATGCCACATCGCTCCCGACCTCGCTGTCATCCGCTCCCGAAGTGTCCATGGACGACCGACCCACCTTGCGCAGGATGAGCGTGGCGATTAGTTCAGCTTCGTACTCGTCGTCGTCATCGGTATATGTGTCGTGGCCCAGTACACGCTGAACGTCCCGATGCTCGACAGCGGGGCCAGGAGTTGAGCGATATCGGCGCTCAAAACGCGCTTGGGCTCGTGTCGACGCAGGACATGGTCGATCTCGTGGAACACGATGTGCTGCTCGTGCAGCGGCGAGGTGTTCTGCGGTAAACCTTCATCTGTCTTGTGATTTTGCTCGGCGTGCAGGTGGGCGTGCTGTTGGCGCTGTCTGATCCGGCTGTGGCAGAGTTCTGTCTCGTGTCGGGGCTGGAGTCGCTCTCGTGTGAGGATCTCCTTGCGCTGATC
>NZ_DASYZI010000286.1:0-3839 GCF_035946395.1 Actinocrinis sp. | reverse complement strand
CGCCACCACAACCACAAAACCCAACGTCAATGGGACCTGCACCGGCGCAGTGACACTCTCGAATGGACCTCACGCCGAACCGGACGCAGCTACACCACCGCGCCGACCCGCTACCCCGTCGTCGCTGCCGATTTTGACTGTTTCAAAACTTCACAGAACCCTGATAGCCGATAGCAGGACCCGGACCCCAACCGCCCTGCCCGACCACATACCAACCAACCAGAGCCAATAGTCAACCGTCCCGAACCGGCTAATTCGGGCCACCCATCCGGGCGCTACCCGGCAGGCGACCGCGCCTGCAATGGCAATGGCAATGGCAATGGCAATGGCAATGGAGACTACAGGGTCTGTGAAGGTTGCGGACCAATCGCCGCGATACGAACCGGAGCTGCGCTAGACTCAGGAAGCTATGTCTGCGCACACCAAAGAAGTCGAACCCTTTCGACTGTTTTTAGAGTAGAGACATGGGAGTCGCCTTGTCAAGGGAAACCGACGAAATCGCCCGCGAGCAGCAGTACGTAACCATGCTCTACAAACGACTTGACGCGCTACGGGAGCGCACGTCGTCGCAGTTCGCTCGCGTTCTGCGCGAGCCGAGTGGCACACCGCAGCAGCGCACCGAGCGTGACACGACGGCGTCCGAGCATGCTGACCGGCTCATGCAGCTCGACGCGGCAGAGAACGGGCTGTGCTTCGGGCGGCTCGATCTCATCGGCAATGGCGAACGTGACGATAGCCATGGCAAACGCGAAGGCGACGGCAGCGGCAGCATCGGCATCGGCATCGGCATCGGCAACCGTGATGCCGACAGTCATGGCGGTCATATCGGCGGCGGTGTTGGTGGAAGTAGCAGTGTTGGTGTCCGTGGCGATGGCCTTGCCGGTGGCGACGACGGCGACCGCGATGGTGGTGGCCATGTCGTCGATGGCAGTGTTGATGCTGATGGCCACGACAGTCGCGATGGCAACGCCAATGGCCACGTCGGTCTCGCCGTCGATTTCGCCGTCGGTGGCGGTGTTGATGACGCTGTTGATAGCGGTCTTGATGGTGATGGCCGTGGCAAGGGCGATAGCAGCGCCAATGGCAATGCCAGTCGCGCTGTTGATAGCAATGCCGACGGCCAGGACAACGCTAACGACCGTGACGATGCCCGTGGCCGTGCCCGTGGCCGTGCCCGTGGCCGTGACGATGGCGAGCGGCGGTACATCGGCCGGCTCGGCATTCGCGACGAGGGCTCGGAGTACGAACCGCTGCTGATCGACTGGCGCGCACCGGCCGCTCGGCCGTTCTATCTCGCGACTGCGGCTTCTCCGCTCGGCGTACGGCGCCGTCGCCATATCAAGACCCGGCTACGCAACGTCACCAGCCTCGATGACGATGCGCTCGACCTCGACGAGAGCTACGAGGACAGCGTGGCGGGGCTGGTCGGCGAGGGTGCGCTGATGGCTGCGGTGACGGCGAGCCGCACCGGACGGATGCGTGACGTCGTCGAGACGATTCAGGCTGAGCAAGACCACGCCATCCGTGCCGATCTCGCTGGCGTCCTCGTCGTGCAGGGCGGGCCTGGGACCGGGAAGACCGCTGTCGCGCTGCACCGCGCCGCTTACCTGCTCTACACGCACCGCGAGCGGCTTGCCAGGCGGGGTGTGCTCATCGTGGGGCCGAACCCGACCTTCCTGCGGTATATCTCACACGTGCTGCCCGCGCTTGGCGAGACCGGTGCGGTGCTACGCACGCTTGGCGAGCTTTACCCGGGTGTCGAGGCGCAACACACATCAGCGGAGCCGCCCGCGGTCGCCGAGATCAAGGGCCGGGCGGTGATGGCTGAGGTGGTGGCCGCGGCGGTGCGGGCACGGCAGCAAGTGCCCGACGACACGCTCAAGGTCGTCATCGACAACTACGTTTACCGGCTCGACCGCGACACGTGCGTCGAAGCGCGGGACAAGGCGCGCGGCCTGCACGAGCCGCACAACCTCGCCCGGCCCGCGGTCGTCGAGCACGTCCTCGACGCGCTGACCGACCAGGCGATGCGGCGGCTGAACGAAGACCCGTTCGCCGAGGTCTCGCGCGAACTGCTTGAGCAGATCTCTTCGGATCTGCGGGAAATCGGCGACCCGGGCGACCCTCCGCTGGAAGAGGAGTTGCTGAAGCGGCACGACCGCGACGAGGTCCGCCGCGGGCTGGCTGAGGAACCGGCGGTATACGCCGCGATTGACCGGCTCTGGCCGGAGGTGACGCCGCAACAGTTGCTTGCCGAACTGTATGCCTCGCCGGATCTGCTCTCCGTGGCGGCGGCGCAGCTGACCGAGGCCGAACGGGCACTGCTGTGGCGCTCGCCGGGCGGCGGCTGGAGTGTGGCGGACGTGCCACTGCTCGACGAGGCCGCCGAACTGCTCGGTGCGCCGGACACCGAAGCCGCCGAGGCCGAGCGCGAGCGCCGGGAGGCGCTCAGCTACGCCGAGGGCGTGATGGAGATCCTCACCGGATCGACCCCGATCGAGCGCGACGACGAGCACGAGTTCGAGCAGATTCTGACCGCTACCGACCTCATCACCGCCGAGCAGATCGCCGACCAGCAGACGATCCGGCGTCACCGCACCATCGCCGAGCGTGCGGCGAGGGATCGCACCTGGACGTTCGGGCACGTCATCGTGGACGAGGCGCAGGAGCTCTCGGCGATGACATGGCGCTTGCTGATGCGTCGCTGCCCGAGTCGGTCGATGACGATCGTCGGCGACCTGGCGCAAACCGGGGACATCGCGGGCACGTCGTCGTGGGGCGCGGTGCTGGAGCCGTACGTGGGCAAGCGCTGGCGGATGGCCGAGCTGACCGTCAACTACCGCACGCCTGCGGAAGTGATGGCTCTGGCCGCGACGGTGCTCGCGCGCATCGACCCGACACTCGAACCGCCGCGCTCAGTGCGCGAGTCAGGAATCGAACCGTGGGAGGAGACCGTCGCGGCGTCAGGTCTCGCTGCGCGGCTCGGTGAGATCGTGCGCCGAGAGGCTGCGCTCGTCGGCGACGGGCGGCTCGCGGTGATCGTCCCGGTGGACAAGGTCGATGAGCTCGCTGCGGTCGTTGCCGACGCGCTGCCGGACGCGGCGTACGGCGCCGACCCCGATTTGGAGCACCAGACCGTGGTGCTGACCGCGCGTCAAGCCAAGGGCCTGGAGTTCGACACGGTCGTCGTGGTCGACCCGGACGCCGTCGCGGCCGATCCGCTGCACGGCGACAGTGACCTCTACGTTGCTCTTACGCGTACGACGAATCGGCTGGGGATGGTCACTCTCCGACACTAACCGGGGCTGCACCATCCGGGGCTGCGGCGCAGGGTCGGCCGACGCGCGGCGGCGGACGATCCTACACTGCACAGCCGCACAGCCGCACAGCCGCACAGCCGCACAGCCGCACAGCCGCACAGCCGCACAGCCGCACAGCTGGGCAGCTGGGCAGCTGGGCAGCTGGGCACAAAGCCTCGGTTAGTGTCAGAGAGCCGAGATACAGGGCCGGGATACAGAGCTGAGATACGCAGTCGCCGACGAGGCCGACCAGGACCGCCGAACAGACCAATTAGTCGGATGATCGCAGGTCGGCTGAATCTGCGGTGGATTCAGGTTCAATCAGATGATCGGGCCTCGGCGTTGGGCGTGGTGCGGCGGACTGAGCGCAGCAGTACTTCGGAGACGTCCGTGACTCTTACGTCCTGCGACGCCTTGCCCTGCTGCTTGCGGGTGGCGAGGCCGTCGGTGAGCATCACGATGCAGTACGGGCAGGCCGCCGTCACCAGGTCGGGCTCGGTGCTCAGTGCCTCGTCCGTGCGCGTCTCGTTGATGCGCGTG
>NZ_DASYZI010000285.1:0-8698 GCF_035946395.1 Actinocrinis sp. | reverse complement strand
CATGACCTTGTTACTGGCCGAACGGCCGCGTCCGGCGAGCGTGCGCGACTGGCGGTTCGGCTGGTGGCTGGCGATCGGCGCGGTCTGTCTTGGTGCGTTCATGGGCCAGTTGGACGCGTCGATCGTGGTGCTCACGTATCCGGTGCTCGGATCGCGGTTCCACGCCTCCGGCGCGGCGGTCGAGTGGGTGTCCCTCGGATACCTGCTCACGCTGATAGCCCTGCTCGTCCCGGCCGGGCGGCTGTCCGACGCGCACGGCCGCAAGCTGCACTATCTGTACGGATTCCTGGTTTTCACCCTCGCCTCGGCGGCCTGCGGACTGGCGCCGAGCCTCGCCGCGCTGATCGGCTTTCGCGCGGTGCAGGCCGTCGGCGCGGCGCTGATGCAGGCGAACAGCGTGGCCCTGGTGGCCACGAGCGCGCCGCGCGCACGGCTGCGCGCCGCGCTCGGCGTCCAGGCGGGAGCCCAGGCCGTCGGCCTCGCGCTCGGGCCGACGCTCGGCGGGATCATCGTCGTCGGGCTCGGCTGGCGCTGGGTGTTCCTGCTCAACGTGCCGGTCGGCGCGCTGGGCATGGTCGCCGGCCACTACTTCCTACCGCGCACCCGGATCCGCACGCCGGTGCGCCGCTTCGATTGGCCCGGCCTGCTGCTGCTCGGCGTGTCGAGCACGGCGCTGCTGCTCGCCATCTCCGCCGCGTCAGGCCTCGAACTGTCCGACGCCACGGTCGTCGCGCTGTTCGCCGTCGCCGCACTGGCCGGCTTCGGACTCGCGCGTCGTCTCGTGCGTACGGCCGGTCCGCTGATCGATCCGGCGCTGCTACGCACCCGAGGAACGGTCCTCGGTCTGCTCGGCGCGCTCGGCGGTTACCTCACCTTGTTCGGGCCGCTGGTGCTGGTGCCCGCGGAACTGACCCGGCACGGGACCGCGCTGGACGCCGCTGGTCTCGTGCTCACCGCGCTGCCGGCGGGCTTCGCCCTCGCCGCGCTGGCCGCCGACCGGGTGCTGCCCCGCGCCTGGACCGACCGTCGCAGAGCGCTGACCGGCTCGGTCGTCGCGTTGTGCGCGCTCGCGGCCTTGCTGCCCGAGTACTCGCACGCGCCATTCCTCGTGCCGCCGCTCGCTCTGCTCGGCGTGGGCCTCGGCCTCTTCGCCCCCGCGAACAACGCGCTGATCATGGCGGCGATCCCGCCCGGCGCGGAGGGTACCGGCGGCGGCCTGGTCAACATGGCCCGCGCTCTCGGCACGGCGCTCGGCGTGGCCCTCGTCACGCTCGGCCTGCATCAGGCCACGCATTCGACCGTGCTGGCCGCGGCGCTGCTGGCTGCGGTCGGCGTCGCAGTACTCGCGGTGACCGCCGCAGCGCACAAGCCCTAGTCGCCCGACTCCGAGCCGTCACCGCGCGGGATCGCGAACTCGGTGAGCAGCACGTGACCGGGCGTCAGCTCCACCCAAGCGCTGTCCACGGCGAAAAGCGCGATGCCCGATGTCGGGTACTTCTCCCGCACGCGGCCGAGTGGGTCACCGGAGTCTCCGCGCGCGAGGCTGAGCGTCAGGTTCTGTATTCCGGGGTTGTGGCCGACGAGTACCAGGCAGCGCACGTGCGCCGGAGTCTCGTGCAGGACCGTGAGCAGCGTGGAGGTCGTCGCGGCGTAGACACGGCCGTCGTAGACCGGCTGCGGCGGGTCGTCGAGTTCGGCGGCGGCCAGTTCCCAGGTCTCGCGGGTACGCCGAGCGGGTGAGCACACCACGCGGTCGATCCGGAGGGCGTCGGGACGCCGTTGCGCTTCCCGCAGCCAGCGCCCGGCCGCCGGGGCGTCGCGCCTCCCGCGCTCGGCGAGCGGGCGCTGCCGGTCCTCGACGTCGGGCCATGCCGCCTTCGCGTGCCGAAAAACGATCAAATGCCTGGATGCGACGGGTTCGGTCACCGATCCAGCTTGGCAGAGCGAGTTAAGCCACGCATGTTGAGCGTCATGATTCATCGGGCATACCCTGCCAGGGTATGCAGGCATACCTGCGGGGGGTATAGTCGCTGTCATGGAACACGGCGCCCACCGAAGTTACGGGTACAGCGCGCACAAGGATGACTACCTCAAGCGGCTGCGCCGGATAGAAGGCCAGATCCGCGGCCTTCAGCGGATGGTCGACGAGGACACCTACTGCATCGACATCCTTACCCAGGTCTCCGCGGCGACGAAGGCGCTGCAATCGGTGGCGATCGGCCTGCTTGAGGAGCATCTCGCGCACTGCGTCGCCGACGCGGTGGCCGAGGGCGGGGACACCGCCGACGCGAAGGTGAAGGAAGCCGCCGACGCCATCGCCCGGCTGGTGCGCTCGTAACCGCGTGATCGCCTCCTTCGAGACCGCCTGCTTTCGACTCTGTTCACTTCGACACCGTCTGCACAGACCGTGAAAGGACCTGACGTGGGTACTCAGGACATCAAGATCGGCACCGGCCCCGCCGCCGAGAAGCCCGCGGCTGCCGCCCCCGGAACCGGCATCGTCTCGACGTACGCCGTGACCGGCATGCACTGCTCGCACTGCGCCCACTCGGTGACCGAGGAGGTCAGCACGATCGACGGCGTCACCGCGGTCGACGTGGACGTGGACGGCGGCCGGGTCACCGTGACCAGCACGCAGCAGCTCAGCATCGACGACATGCGCGCTGCCATCGACGAGGCCGGCTACCAGCTCGTCTCCTGACTGCCACGGACGGTGATCGTTTGAGCGCGGCGTTTGTTTGAACACGGCGTTTGTCTGAATCACAGTGCGAATTTCAACTACGTGTGAGCGTGAACTGATGAACCCCGGCCTTGACGCCCCTGCGCTCGATGTGCCCCTTCCCGACGCCACTCGGCTCGCCGCCGGTCCGCGGATCGAACTCGCCATCGGCGGGATGACGTGCGCGTCCTGCGCGGCGCGGATCGAGCGCAAGCTCAACAAGCTCGACGGGGTCACCGCCACGGTGAACTACGCCACCGAGCAGGCCAGCGTACAGTACCCGGACACGCTCACCGCGCAGGACCTCGTAGCCGTCGTCGAGGCCGCCGGATACTCGGCCACCGTGCCCGTGCTCGTCGTGCCCGAGATCGCCGACGACGCCACGCAGTCGAGTGCCGGCGGCTCCGACGCCGCCACCGCCGAGGACGACGCCGCCACGGATGCCGCGGCGTCCCTGCTGCGGCGGCTGACCATATCCGCGGCGCTCGCGCTCCCGGTCCTGCTGATGTCGATGATTCCGCCGCTGCAATTGCGCAACTGGCAGTGGCTCTCGCTGACCCTCGCCGCGCCGGTGGTCGTCTGGGGAGGCTGGCCGTTCCACCGCGCCACGCTGATCAACCTGCGCCACCGCACGGCGACGATGGACACGCTGATCTCCCTCGGCACGGTGGCCGCCTTCACCTGGTCGCTCTACGCGCTGTTCTTCGGCGACGCGGGCACGCCCGGGATGCGGATGCCGTTCGAGCTGATCAGCAGCGGCTCGGGCAGCGATCAGATCTACCTTGAGGCCGCATCGGCGGTGGTCGTCTTCATCCTCGCGGGCCGCTACTACGAGGCCCGCGCCAAGCGTCGCTCCGGCGCGGCGCTGCGAGCCCTGCTGCACCTCGGCGCCAAGAACGTGGCCGTCCTGCGCGACGGCGTCGAAACCCGCGTCCCGATCGGCCGGCTGGCCGTCGGCGACCTGTTCGTCGTACGGCCCGGCGAGAAGGTCGCCACCGACGGCGTCGTCGTCGAGGGCTCCTGCGCGATCGACGCCAGCCTGCTCACCGGCGAGTCCGTTCCGGTCGAGGCCGGCCCCGGCGACCCGGTGACCGGCGCGACCGTGAACGCGGGCGGCCACATCGTGGTGCGGGCGACCAGGATCGGCGCCGAGACGCAACTGGCACAGATCGCGCGGCTCGTCGTCGAGGCGCAGACCGGCAAGGCAGCCGTCCAGCGGCTGGCCGACCGGGTGTCGGCGGTCTTCGTGCCCGTGGTCATCGTGCTCTCCCTGGTCACGCTGGCCGGCTGGCTGCTGGCCGGCGCGGGCACGGCGCGCGCCTTCACCGCCGCCGTCGCGGTCCTGATCATCGCCTGCCCGTGCGCGCTGGGCCTGGCCACGCCGACGGCGCTGCTGGTCGGCACCGGCCGCGGCGCGCAGCTCGGCATCCTGATCAAGGGTCCGCAGGTGCTGGAATCCACCCGCCGCGTCGACACGATCGTGCTGGACAAGACCGGCACCGTGACGACCGGCGCGATGACGCTGATCCGGACGATTCCCGCAGCCGGCGAGGCCGAGGGCGAAATCCTCCGGCTCTCCGGCGCCCTCGAATCGGCGTCCGAGCACCCGATCGCCCGGGCCGTCGCCCGGGGCGCGCTCGAACGTCACGGCGCGCTGCCAGGCGTCCGTCAGTTCTCGAATACGGATGGACTCGGCGTCGAGGGCGTCGTCGACGAGCACGCCGTCATCGTCGGCCGCCCCGCGCTGCTCGCGAAGCGCGGTCTCGACCTCCCCGGCGACCTGCGCGACGAACTCGCCGCCGCCGAGGCCGGGGGATCCACGGCCATCGCGGTGGCCTGGGACGGGAAGGCGCGCGGCGTGCTGGTCATCGCAGACGTCGTCAAGCCCGGCTCCGCCGAGGCGGTCGCCCGGCTGCGCGCGCTCGGCCTGACCCCGATGCTGCTGACCGGGGACAACGCCGAGGTCGCCCGCCGGATCGCCGCGCAGGTCGGCATCGACGAGGTCATCGCGCAGGTGCTGCCGGCGCAGAAGGCCGAGCATGTCAGGCGTCTGCAATCGGAGGGCCGCGTGGTCGCGATGGTCGGCGACGGAATCAACGACTCGGCCGCTCTGGCACAGGCCGATCTCGGCCTGGCGATGGGCACCGGGGCGGACGCGGCGATCGAGGCGGCGGATCTGACCCTGGTGAGCGGCGACCCCCGTTCGGTACCCGACGCGGTCCGGCTCTCGCGCCGCACGCTGGCCACCATCAAGGGCAACCTGTTCTGGGCGTTCGCCTACAACGTCGCGGCGATCCCGTTGGCAGCCGCGGGTCTGCTCAACCCGGTGATCGCCGGCGGGGCGATGGCGTTCTCGTCCGTCTTCGTGCTCTCCAACAGCCTGCGCCTGCGCCGCTTCGCCTGAGCTGCCCTGCTGCGCAGTGCTTGGTTACGCAGCGCTCGGTTACGTCGTGCTCGGTTGCGCCGTGCTCAGCTGTCGCGCAGTTCCTCGGCGAGAGCCGCCGCGAACGTGTCGATGTCGTACTCCGTCGTGTCGAAGGAGGCCATCCACCGCACTTCGCCGGTGTGCTCGTTCCATGAGTAGAAGCGGAAACGCTTCTGTAGACGCTCCGTCACGTCTTTCGGCAGGACCGCGAAGACCGCGTTCGACTCCACCGCCTGGGTGATCCGCAAACCGGGCAGCCCACGCACCGTGTCCGCCAGCCGCCGCGCCATCGCGTTCGCGTGCGTCGCGTTGCGCAGCCACAGGTCCCCGCCGAGCAGCGCCTCGAACTGGACCGAGATGAAGCGCATCTTCGAGGCCAGCTGCATGCCCGCCTTGCGCAGGAACTGCATGCCGCGCACCGCGTCCGGGTTGAGCACCACGATCGCCTCGCCGAGCAGCATGCCGTTCTTCGTGCCGCCGAAGGAGAGCACATCGACGCCGACGTCCGTGGTGAACTCGCGCAGCGGCAGCCCCAGCGTCGCCGCCGCGTTCGCGATCCGCGACCCGTCGACGTGGACCTTCATCTCGTGCCGGTGCGCCAGCTCGCAGATCGCCGCGAGCTCGTCCGGGGTGTAGCAGGTGCCGAGCTCGGTGGTCTGCGCGACCGAGACGATCCGCGGCTGCGCGCGGTGCTCGTCGCCCCAGCCCCACGCGTGCCGCGCGATCAGCTCGGGGGTCAGCTTCCCGTCCGGCGTGGCGAGCGTCAGCAGCTTGAGCCCGGCGACCTTCTCCGGCGCGCCGCACTCGTCGACGTTGATGTGCGCAGTCTCCGCGCAGATCACCGACTCCCAGCGCTCGGTCATCGCCTGGAGCCCCACGACGTTCGCCCCGGTGCCGTTGAACACCGGGTACACCGTGGCCGTGGCGCCGAAGTGCGCACGGAACACCTCTTGCAGGTGCTCGGTGTACGCGTCCTCGCCGTAGCTGATCTGGTGGCCGCCGTTGGCCAGGGCGATCGCGTCGAGGATCTCCGGATGTACGCCGGCGTAGTTGTCGCTGGCGAAACCCCGCAGCTCCGGGTCGTGTCGTCGCTGGACCGTCATCGAGTGCTCACTGCTCCTGGTCCTGCTTGCCGCCGTGGCCGGGGTCCATGGTGTCCGATTCGCTCGTGTCTGACTCGCTCGTCCCTGATTCGCGCGTGTCCGACTCCGCTGTGATGCCCCGGGTCGACGCGATCACGTCGCGCAGCTTCTTCTCCAGGGCCTCGTAGAACATACTCAGCGGGAATTCGTCCGGCAGCACCCGGTTGACCAGTTCCTTCGGCGGCCCGTCGAGCGGCAGGACGTCAAGCCACGGCTCGCGCAGGCCGCGCGCCCACGTGGACGCGGGATTCGGCGTCACATACTCGGCGACCAGCTCGTACGCGGCGATCCAGTGCGCGGTCTTCGGCCGGTCGATGCTGTCGCGATACAGCTTCTCGACCCGCTCGCACAGGCCGATCACCGCGGGGGCGGCCCGGCTCCAGTCGATCGTCAGCCGGTTGTCCGTCCAGCGCAGCACGTCGTTCTTGTGCAGGTAGGCGAACAGCAGCTGGCCGCCGAGCCCGTCGTAGTTGCGTACCCGGTTCCCGGAGATCGGGAAGCGGAAGAGCCGGTCGAACAGGATCGCGTACTGGATCACGCAGCCCTGCGCCAGCCCCTCGGCCTCCAGGCGCACGGCCTCGCGGAAGCTGGTCAGGTCGCAGCGCAGCTCTTCGAGCGCGTAGAGCCAGTAGGGCATCCGCTGTTTGATCATGAACGGGTCGAACGGCAGGTCGCCGTGGCTGTGCGTCCGATCGTGGATCATGTCCCACAGCACGAAGGCGTCCTGCGCGAGCTGTTGCGAGGCGACCAGTTCGGCAGCGTCGTCAGGCAACGCGAGCCGCACGGTCTCGGCCGCCGCCGCAGTTACCCGGCGGAAGCGGGCCGCCTCGCGGTCGCAGAAGATCGCGCCCCAGGTGTAGACGGGCACCTCGCGGACGGCGACCGTCTCCGGGAAGAGTACGGCGGAGTTGGTGTCGTACCCGGCCGTGAACGCCGAGAAGGTGATCGGTATGAACATCGGATTGTCGTAGCGAGTGCGTTCCAACTCGGCCAGCCAGTCGGGCCAGACCACCCGCAACAGCACGGCTTCGATGTTGCGGTCCGGGTTGCCGTTCTGCGTGTACATCGGGAACACGACGAGGTGCTCAAGCCCGTCCAAGCGCTGTGTCTCCGGCCGGAAGGCCAGCAGCGAGTCGAGGAAGTCCGGCACGCCGAACCCGCCGTCCGCCCACCGCTCGAAGTCCGTGCGCAGCGCGGCGTGGTAATCCGCGTCGTGGGGGAAGAGCCGCGCCAGCGATCCGAGCGCGTCCATCAGTGCCCCGACGCCCGCCCGCGCGTCCGCCAGGTCGTGCGCCGCGCCGTCGATCGAGCCGTCCGGCGACTGAAGCGTCCGCAGCTCCTCCACCGCCGTGACGAGCCGCCGCCACGCCGGATGCCGCAGTGCGCCCGATTCGCCAGGCTGCCGGCCCGGCTGGTCGACGATCACACCCATCTGCGTCATGAGCCCGCTCCATCAGTAAAATCTTCGCCTATTGCGCTTAGATCCCGTAAGAATTCTCGTCGAAGGGCAAGATTGACGCAAGGCGCGCGTCGTGTGGAGCGGCCCGGGCGGCGGTTTACAGCGGCTCGGAGCTGGCCTAAATTGACCCTCGACTTTGGAGGGGGATCCTGATGATCAGGCCAAATCTCGTCCGTGCGGCGATCGGTGTCGCCTTGTTCGCAGCATCGGCGTCTGTCGCCGTAGCCCCGGCGCATGCCTCGTCCCCAGCGGTTACCCAGACGCAGGCGACCATGGTCGGCACGTTCTCGTTCGCCGGGCTTCCCGCTGGCGGGGGTGGACCACACACACCGTTGGTTCCATCGCACCAGCCGATGAACAAGACCCTGCACCACACCGCGGCATCCCAGGTGCCCACCGTGGCGGGGACGCCGCTCAGTGGCGGCACCGGTGGAGCCACCGGATTCAACGGCATCGACGTCGTCCAGCAGACGAATGCCGGGACGGGCTCGTACTCGGGGACGCAGCTCGATGTCACGCCGCCGGACCAGGGCCTTTGCGTCGGTCACGGCGACGTGGTGGAGGGCGTGAACCTCGCGCTGCGCGTTTACTCGGCGTCCGGCACCCCGCTCACTGCGGCGGTCCCGTACAACCAATTCCTCAATCTGGCGCCGGAGCAGGTGACGAACCCGGACGGCACGTTCACGTTCGGTCCGTTCCTGTCGGACCCGAAGTGCTACTACGACCCGGACACCGGCCGGTGGTTCATGACGATCCTCGCGATCGCCCTCGACCCGGCGACCGGGGCCTTCGGCAACACGGCCCAGCAGTATGTGGCGGTGACCGCGACCTCCGACCCGACCGGCACGTGGAACATCTACACGTTCGCCACGACGGATGACGGAACCGCCGGAACCCCCAGCGACGCCGGCTGCCCGTGCTTCGGTGACCAGCCGCTGATCGGGGCCGACGCC
>NZ_DASYZI010000284.1:0-8494 GCF_035946395.1 Actinocrinis sp. | reverse complement strand
GCTACAACCCGATGCACAAGGAAGGCGCCATCATCCTCGGCATCGGCGGCGACAACAGCAAAGGCTCAGCAGGCACCTTCTACGAAGGCGTCATGACCAGCGGCTACCCCAGCGACACCACCGAGAACTCCGTCCAGGCGAACATCGTCGCCGCAGGGTACGGAGTCGGCGGCAGCTCCAGCAGCACCGGCGAGTTGCACGCTGTCGGCGCCGGCAAGTGCCTTGACGATCCGAACTCGACGACGACGCTCGGCACCCAGCAACAGATCAACACGTGCAGTGGCGGCGCCAACCAGACCTGGACGCACACCTCGTCCGGAACGGTGACCGTCACCGTCGGCGGCTCGACGCTGTGCCTCGACGCGAACGGCCAGGGCACCACCAACGGCACCAAGGTGATCATCTGGTCCTGCAACGGCCAGTCGAACCAGCAGTGGAACTTCAACTCCAACGGTACCGTCACCGGCGCCCAGTCCGGTCTGTGCCTGGACGTGACCGGAGCCTCGACCGCCAACGGCGCGCCGGTCGAGCTGTGGTCCTGCAACGGCGGCTCCAACCAGCAATGGACCCTCGGATAGCCGCGCCGCAAAGCCCGGCCCGTGGCCGGCGCCGCACTCGCCGGCCACGGGACGCCCGGCGCCCGGACACACGCCGGAATTAAGCACGGTGTGAGTAGCCGGACCGACCACCAGATCACTACCATCAGGACACTGATGCTTTTGAGCACACGCTTTTGAGCATTGTGTCGATCAGGTGGGACGCTTCGGAGAGGAAAACCGGCATGACCGAATCACGCGCCGTGCTCATCACGGGCTGCTCCACCGGCATCGGTCGGGCAACCGCGCTGTGCCTGCACAAGGCGGGCCTTCCGGTCTACGCGACCGCCCGGCGTCTGGAAACGCTGGAGGAGCTTGCCGGCGCGGGCATGACGACGTTGCAGCTGGACGTCACCGACGAGAACTCGATGTCGCTCGCTGTGAAGCGGATCGCCGACGAGCACGGCGCGGTGGGGACCCTGATCAACAACGCGGGCAATGCCGTGTACGGCGCGGTCGAGGACGTGGCGCTGGACACCGCGCGCTCGTCCTTCGAGACGAACCTGTGGGGCGCGGTGCGGCTCTCGCAGCTGGTGATCCCCGGGATGCGCGCCCAGAAGAGCGGCCGGATCGTCAACATCTCGTCGATCTTCGGCAAGTTCTCCCCTCCCGGCAGCGCGATCTACAACGCCGCCAAGCACGCGGTCGAGGCCTACTCCGACGCGATGCGCCTTGAGCTGGCCCCGTTCGGCGTGAAGGTCTCGCTGGTCGAGCCGGGCCCGGTGCGCAGCGAGTTCTTCGCCACCTCGATGATGCTCTTCGCCGGCTCGCAGGAACCCGTGTACGCGGACTTCTACACCGCGTTGGCGAACCAGGCGATCGAGCTGCACGAGGGCAAAGGGCGGATCGGCGGCATGATGGTCACCACGGACCAGGTGGCCGCCGTGATCGAGAAGGCCGCGACGTCGGCGAACCCGAAGGCCCGCTACTCCGCCGGCAGGCTGAGCCGCGGCATGCTGACCTTGCGCCGGTTCATGCCCGACACGATGTTCGACCGGGTCGTGCGGTCCCAGTTCCCGCACCCGTGACCTGACCTGGCTGAACTGAACCGAACCGACGTGAGCTGAACCGCACTTCCACGCGCCGCCCGGACACCGTTCGGGCGGCGCGTGCTCGTTTGCGGTCGGCCCGTCCGCCCACGGCGTGAGCCCGACTGTTCGAGACAGACAGAGCGATAAAGACAGCAGTGAGGCAGACAGCAGTGAGACAGACAGAGTGAGCCCGGCAGCGTCAGAGGCGCGTCAGCGCTGCGTCAGAACCCTGCGCCATGATGGTTATCAGAAGGACGGCGACGTAGGCGGGAGATACCGCAGGCGGCCACCGAGCAAGGAAAGCAGCACCCAGGAGAGGTCCCCGTAGTGGCCTAGCGGGGACCGGGTCTACCCGGTCGGGCTTTGCCCGCGCAGGTTCGAATCCTGCCCTCTCCGCAAGCAACGCGGGGCTCTGTGGCGGCCGGTCTGGTCCGGCCGCCACAGAGCCCCCGTCGACCAGGACAGTTGCGATGAGGCTCCGGATTCTTGGATTCATGGGCGGTCTCGCGCGAGCCAAGACGCGACCTCATGGGCCAGGGCCCGAACGCCTCCGAACGTACGAGCGCGCTGATGCGAGCGGAACAGCCGAGGCGGTGCACATCGCGCGTGGACCCGAATGCGCGTGGATGATCCGGATGGCAGGCCGCCGCGTTCTCCACAGGCGTACAGGCAGGCCCGCCGCATCCGCCGACGGCATGGCATGCTCGATTCATGGCGAAACCTCCGAACGACCTTCCCCGCTACCGTGTCCTGACCGGCCCGGACGACGAAGAGTTCTGCCGCCGCGTCAGCGAGGCGCTCGACCTGGGTTACGTGCTGCACGGCAGTCCCTCCCTGTCCTTCGACGGTGCGCGCCCGATCGTCGCGCAAGCCGTCGTATGGCCCGAGACGCCGATCGTCGGGCACACGCTCGGGTTCGCGGTATCGAGTTCCGTCGCCGGTGCCAAGGGCTGACGCCCGAGCAGTCGTTTCACACACCGTCCCCGTGTGAGAACGTTGTGCCATGGCGTACGTAGATGTAAACGGCCTATCGCTCGGCTACGAGGAACACGGCGGGAAGGGTGACGGCCGGGCGCTCGTTCTTCTGCACGGCGGCCTGGGCAGCGGCGACATGTTCGAGCCGGTGCTTCCCGCGCTGACCGAGAACCGGCGGGTGCTCACCGTCGATTTGCAGGGGAACGGGCGCACCGCGGACATCGACCGGCCGTTCAGCTTCGAGGCGATGGCCGACGACGTCGCCGCGTTCATCGGGCGGCTGGGTCTTGAGCGTCCCGACGTGATGGGCTACTCGCTCGGCGGCGGGGTCGCCTTCCAGGTCGCGGCGCGGCACCCGGCGCTGGTGCGCCGCTTGGTGCTGGTCTCCACGCCGTGCAAGCACGAGGCCTGGTTCCCCGAGGTCATCGCCGGGATGCGGTCGATGAGTCCGGACAGCGCCGAGATGATGAAGAAGTACCAGGCCCCGCCCTATCAGGCCTACGCGCGTATCGCGCCCCGCGTCGAGGACTGGCCGTCACTGGTGGTCCGGACCGGCGCGCTGGTCTCCTGCGAATACGACTGGAGCGCTCTGGTCGCCTCGATCAGCGCGCCCAGGCTGCTCGCCTTTGCGGACGCCGACTCGATCAGCACGGCGCACATGGCCGAGTTCTACGGTCTGCTGGGCGGCGGCAAGCGCGACGCAGGTTGGGAGGGCTCCGGCCTGCCAGCACGGCCGGAATCACAGCTGGCGGTGCTGCCCGGCACCACGCATTACGACATCTTCATGGCGCCCGCGCTGCTCAGCGCCGTGAACGCATTCCTTCGGTGACGCTGATGGTCCATTCGCGTCAAAATGCATTTGTCTTAAGCGACGACGTCGGCAGGGTGCGTTAGCGTCTGACGTCGGCCTCTTCCGGGCCGCGATGGCGAACCGAGTTCCGTGGCGAGGCAGCTGTGAGCGACGCTTCTCTCTCCACGCATGGCGCACCCGCGGCGTCCACTCCTGGCTTCCGGCACATCCTCTACCCCTACGCGGGGATACGGCAGTACGTCGTCGGGGTCCTGTCCTACCTCGACCAGGCGCGCGCTGGCGGGGCCACCGTGATAGTCGCTGTACACGAAGAACGGCACCGTCTGCTGCGGGAGCAGCTGCCTGACGATGGCACGGTGGCCTTCGTGGACCTCGCCGCACTCGGCGGCAACCCCGGTCGGCTCATCCCCGCCTGGCAGGACTGGATCGGCCGGCGCGGGCGCGACGGCGCTGTGCACGGTGTCAGCGAGTCGGCGTGGAGCGGGCGGACCGCCGCGCAGCTGTCCGAGCTGCGTTACCACGAATGGCTGCTCAACCGTGCCTTCGCTCAGGCGCCGGCCTGGTCGCTGCTGTGCCCTTACGACACCAACGGTCAGCCGCCCGGCGCCGAACGCACCTTGGCCCGCTACCATCCGCTGCTCTGGAATGGCGAGGCAAGCGTCGCCGGACAGCACTACGCGGACGAGCCGTATGCGTTCGAACCCTTCGAAGAGCGCCACGACTTGTACGACGAGATGCCTTACGCACTCGGCACGCTGCCCACGCTGCGCGCGTACGTCTACGGTTGGGCCACCGTGCATGGCATGTCGACGCAACGGGTCCGCGATCTGGTGCTCGCGGCCAGCGAAATCGCCTCGAACAGCGTCCGGCACGGCGGAGGCCGCGGGACGCTGCGCGCGTGGGTGCAGGACGGCTCGCTGGTGTGCGAGTTCCACGACACCGGGGTCATCACCGACCCGCTGGTCGGCCGGATCCGGCCGACCGCCTCCCAACTCGGCGGCTGTGGGCTCTGGTTCACCCACCAGCTGTGCGACCTGGTGGAGATCCGCTCTGACAACCACAGTGGTACGCGCGTACGCCTGCATATGGACCTACGGGTGGATGCGAAGAGCCGCAGTGCGGGCGAACATCAGTCCAAGACCGCCGACGGCTGACCGCAGTCGGCCCGGTTGAGGGAAACGCCGCAGGCGGCGAGACTTGCGGTAAGGCGAAGCGGCAGGTGGTAGGTGGTCGTGTGAGCGTGAGTCAGCATCCCGCGCCGGCCCCGGTGATCCCGGACACGATGGATGCGTGGGTCGTGAACGAACCCGGAGCGATCGCCACCCGGCCGCTGCGCCGGGTCCGGCGCCCGGTGCCCGAGCCGGGTCCGCACGAACTGCTCGTGCGGGTCGAGGCCTGCGGCGTCTGCCGCACCGATCTGCACCTCGCCGAGGGAGACCTCACGCCGCGCCGCCCGCGGTGCTCGCCCGGCCACGAGGTGGTCGGCGAGATCGCCGCCGTCGGCCACCAGGTCGCCGGGTTCGCGCACGGTGAGCGGGTCGGCGTCGCCTGGCTGGCCTGGACCTGCGGTTTGTGCCAGTACTGTGGGCGTGGCGCCGAGAACCTGTGCCCGCACTCCCGCTACACCGGCTGGGACCTGGACGGCGGCTACGCCGAGTACGCGGTCGTCGACGCCGACTTCGCCTACCGGCTGCCGAGCGGCCCGCCGCCGGAAGAGCTTGCGCCGCTGCTGTGTGCCGGGATCATCGGGCACCGCGCACTCAAGCGGGCTCAACTGCCGCCCGGCGGCCGCCTCGGCGTTTACGGATTCGGCGCCTCCGCGCACCTGACCGCACAGCTGGCGATCACCGGTGGCGCCACGGTGCACGTGCTGACCAGGTCCGCCGACGCCCGGCGGCTCGCGCTCGACCTGGGCGCGGCCTCGGCGTCCGGAGCGTACGACACTCCGCCCGAACCGCTGGACGCCACGATCCTGTTCGCCCCGGTCGGCGACCTGGTGCCGGTCGCGCTTGCCGCGCTCGACCGCGGCGGCACGCTCGCCATCGCGGGCATCCACCTGACCGATGTCCCGGCGCTCAACTACGAACGGCACCTGTTCCAGGAGCGTTCCGTACGTAGCGTCACCGCGAACACCCGGCAGGACGGTAAGGAACTGTTCGTGCTGGCCGCGTCGGCGCGCCCCCGCATCGCGGTGACGCGTTACGCCATGTCCCACGCCGACCGTGCCCTCGCTGACCTCGCTGCGGACCGGGTTAACGGCGTCGCAGTGCTGATGGCCTGATTGGATCCTGATTTGATCAAGTGGGTTGGGGGCCGGCCGGAGGATCGGGCGTAAAGGTGATGCCCGGCCGAGTACCACACACGCGGCCGGGCATCGTCAGCCCCTTCCCCTAGTCGGTCAGCAGTTGTGGATGTCGCTGGTCGCGGAGGCGATGACCACGTTGAGCAGCCCGAGGGCGTCGATGTGAACGGCGTTCACGGTCAGCCCCTGGTCGGCGCCGGGCACCGGGATCTGCTCGTTGAACACGATGTTGACTCCGAGCACAGAGACGGTCGTGTTCGGACCCGGATGAACGTTCACGTTCACCGGGATTCCGCCGACGCTGATCGAGGAGATCGTGGTGTCACCGGTCGAGCCGGAGCAGGCGGTGGTCGAGGACGACTGCACCAGCCCGATCTTGATCACCGGCACGCCCAGCACGCCGATCGTCGCGTCTTGTACCGAGGCTGTGGCGGCGGAGGTGCCCGGGTTGACGGACGTCACCACCCTGGCACACAGCGTGTGCGCCGAGATCAGGCCGCTGATGCTGACCACGCAGGGCGGTCCGAAGACACCCGCGCCCGCGGTCTGCACCGCTCCGGTGTCCGGTACCGGCGAGACGCCGACCAGGCCGCTGGAGCTCAGGCCGTAGGCGCGTCCGGTCAGGAACTGGAACTTCAGCGTCGCCGAGGCCGAGGACGGCAGGTAGAACGCGTCACCCGCGAACGCCGCGAGCACCGGAACGCTCGCCGACGCGGCGGGCTGGTTCACCGAGGCGACGGTGCAGGAGGCTGAACCGGATGCATCCGTCGTGCCGGAACACGTCTGGGCCGAGCCGCCGGAGCCGAGCGTGAAGGCCACCGTGCGTTCGGCGACCGGGGTAGTACCGCCCTCGCGCAGCACGCCGGAAAGCGTCAGTGGCACGCCGTTCGCGGCCTTGGTCGGACCGGTGTACGTGAGCGTGGTCTCCTCGTGCGTCACCGTGAACTGCGCTGACGCCGACGCCGGGAGGTCGGTCGCGTTACCGCCGAACGCCGCTGTCAGGGTGTACGACCCGGCTGGTTCCTGCGGAGTCAGTGAGCACGAAGCGACGCCATTCGCGCCAGTCGTGCCCGAGCAGGTTTCCGAGCCGTTCAGCGTGAACGCCACGGTCTCGCCGGCCACCGGCCCGAGGGCATCGGTCAACGCCGCGGCGACTGTCGCCGGGTCGTTGAAGTCGCTGCTGCTCGCACCGCCGGTGATGGTCAGCGCGGACTGTCTCTTCACCCAGTCCACATTGACGGTGTTCAGCGAATGGATGATCCCGGCCGGGTTGGTCGCGGTGGCACCGACTGTGTCAGTGCCCACAGCCGACCCGGTATAGCTGAATGTCGCATTGCCGTTTTGATCGGTTATCGCATCGCCTGTGGTTCCCGCGTTGGGTCCGCTCTGGACGGTGAACGCGATGTCCACGCCCTGCAAAGGCTGATTGCAGGTGTTGACCAGCGTCGCGGTGACGGATGCGGCCGACCCGACCGCGTCGCTCTGCGTCGGCGGCGCGAGAGAGAGCAGTGCGCCCGGGCAGGGCTGGCTGCCGATGAGCGTCCACTGAATCGACTCGTTGGTGCCCGAGGGACAGGCCGCTGTATCGATACCAGTGGTGTTGATCACCTGGCCGAGGTCGCTGTAGGTGTTCGACACACCATCGATCGACGCGATCACCTTCGGGATGACGCCGTCGGGTGTGCAGGTCGTGCCGGCGCCGTTCACCCCGATGTCCGAGGTGTCGAAGGCGCCGCTGGTGCCGCCGCAGACCGCGGCCGCGGCGCTCGCCGTCTGCGTCGCGATCAGCTGCTGGCCGGGTTGGAGCACGGTGCCGTGCGGCCAGATGTCGAACGTGCACGTGCTCACCTCGACGATCACCGAGTCGACGGTGACCGCGATCGGCGCGTTGTTGACCAGACGGACGGCTCCGGCGTCGAACACGCAGTTCGGCGTGCAGCCCGCGAAGACGACCGACGGCGAGCCGGCCCACGGAGTCGGGAAGTTGGTCGGGTTGGCCCGCGCGTTGTCGGCGTACCCGACGAAGACCTGGACGTTGGAGGCCGCGAAGGCCGCAGCGGCGGGCAGGGCCACCACTCCGGCCACGGCCAGCGCGGCCGTGACGAGCAGCGCGAACCGCCTGGGCAGCGCTGAACGGATTTTGCGTAGATGGCGGATCACAATCACTTACCCCCTCACGCGGCGGCTCGTGACCGCCGCGATGCCCGAAACGGGAGATCCGGCCAGAACCTGAGGCGTCAGAGCTCTGGTCCAGCGTCGACGATATGGAAACGTTCTTGAAACGGCCAGGCGGAAAAGAAGCGCGCCGGAAGTGCGCCATGGTCATGAATAGCTCACAGCGCGCCGGAAACGTGTATTCGAGGAACGTTCATTCGAATGCTGCACTTCGCGCTCCACCAGGTCCTATGCGACTTCAAGAAAGCATTCGAATTACCGTCAGCCCATATCGTGCCGCATGCTTGAACGCTCTGATCGCAGTATTCGATCGGAGTGATTCGATCAGGGCATATCGATCAGAGCTCGGTGATCCCAGAAAACCGCACCGATTGGGAAAGCACCGCACCGTGTCCGGCCCCGCCCACCAACCTTCGGCCCACGTGTTCCCTGGTGTTATAGTGACGCGGACCGTTTCCCCCACTTCGCTGAGGTCACCGGCCATATATACGTCAGCTTGGGCTTGGATCAGGGCGCATGCTCCCGAGATCCTGCTCTACCTCGTGGTGCGCCTCCTCGGCGTGTGCGTGCTCGCCGTCATGGCGCATCGCGTGAACGTGACCGG
>NZ_DASYZI010000283.1:0-2166 GCF_035946395.1 Actinocrinis sp. | reverse complement strand
TGCGTGTCATCTGTCACCAACGCGGGATCACCTTGCAGACGGCGCGGTCCAGCCGGGCCGTCGATCGCGACTATCTCGTCATAGCGTTTGAACTCCGTGTGCCGCCCCAACGCGTCGCCGTACGCCAAACCGAACATGCAGCCGCTCGCACGTCGCTGGTTGCTCATCGCCACTTATCCTCTCGACGGGTACCGATTCTGCACGGCAAGGCAGACACGTGCATCGGCGCCGTCGAGTCAGTGTCTGCGGGGAGGGCGTGGGGCGCGCCCTCGCGCAAGCGCCATCTCTGGCGACCCGGAATAGCCGGTGCGCGCGAGTACGTCCCCTGGCTCTTCGTACGAGGGTGCCAAGGCTGCTGTTCGTGGCCTGAACCGCAGGTTCGCATGCGCGACTTTCATCGGTACTGCCATGATCAGTTCATCGCAGGTCGCTGTGGAGTTCTCGTCGAGGCACTCGAGTCTGAACGCTGACTCGCAAGTCAAGCACAGAACACATTCGCCGGTCGTGGACCCGAGCGGCACGAAGAAGACGTGCGAAGTAGTCTCCCAGATCCGGTACTGATATCTGCGCTCCGCATTGCAATAGAGACAGAAGAACGTGCCGCTCGCCCTGAGCCCAACGTTGACCGACTTGCCTGTGACAAGTACGAGCAAAACCTTGACCCCTCCAACCCGCAACCCGCGCAGCTACGCGGTAGCCGGAGGCTAGCAGCCGTACCAAAGCGCTGTTAGCCCCTGAGCTATGGCTACCGAAGATGAGTGAGTATGGGGATCCTGGCTCGAATATCATAATTGTACGAGCTTGTTCGCATGCTACTTGTGCTGACGCCGAGTTCGAATCGGCATACGCCATCGTCACCGCTTCGCAGGTTCGGCTTCGGCACGCGGCTGCTCTCGGTTGTGTTGCTGCCGATGGCCTTCGCGGTCGCACCGGGACGTGCACAGTACGTCGCTTGCCGATAGGCCTCGTGTGGGCCTCATGGCTTTTTATCCGGCCGAGAAGCTGGCCGACCGATCCCCACCGTTCGTCTTTCGCTAGGCCAACGGCGTGACGTCGATGCGGTTTCCCCGCAGCCACCCCGGAGATCATGGCGGCATCGATATGCTGCGGTCGTGAAAATGCTGGCATGGGGTGGGGAGCCAGGAGTGGTGGCCATAGGCTCCGAGGCTCAAGGGATATTCGCGTTCGGCCAACAGGCGCGTGGGGTCTTTGCCTTCGGACAGATCGCCACCGGGGTCGTCGCGTTCGGGCAGCTCTCCACGGGTGTGGTCGCCGTGGGCCAGTTGGCCCGCGGGGGGATCGCGGTGGGGCAGGGCGCGCTGGGCTTGGTCGCCGTGGGCCAGGTCGCGGTCGGTGTTGGTTGGGCGGCGGGCATGGGAGTCGGCGGCACCGCTGGCCCGCTGGCGGTGTACGGGCTCTTCGGTCGCGTTCGGCGCAGGCAGTTGGCTGACGGCATGCGGTGGATCAGGATTCGGTTAAGGCGCTCGCTCGGCCAGGCTCGCGGGATGGTTCAGGACGCCGTGCCGCTCTGGCCGATGACCGACCGCAGGCCGTGGACGAGAAGACGGGCCGCTGGGACCGTGTTTCGTGCCCTGGGAGTAGCGGCGATCAGCGTGATCTGGTGGATCACGGCCGGCCAGGCCATGATCCAGGCGGCTACAGGAGAGAGCTGAAACACAGGCCGGGGCAGAGCCACGGCAGATGTCGCGACGATGCGGCAGACGTGGGCATGCACACGAGCACGCCCGTGTGCCCGGGCTGACCTGTTCCTCGTCGGCGGCGCGGCTATCGCAGTCGCGTACGACAGTGCACGTGCCACCCGAGATCTCGACGCTGTCTTTCTGCCCACTGAGGTTTTCTCTGTAGTGGTTACGTGATGATGCGGTGCTCGAATTGGGTGAGGACGAGGGCTGCTTGTGTGATCTTCCCGATTCTGCGTGGGCTGAGCATGATGTGTTGCAGCGTGGTCCAGCGCTGGGTGAGTAGGGCGAAGCCGCGTTCGCCGAGGCAGCGCAGCGCTCTCAGGAGCCGGTTGTAGGTGCGGGTGTCCGGGTCGAGTTCGTAGCCGTTCTTCGGCTGCTTGACCGGGGTCAGTACGCCCTGGCCTGCACCCTCGTACCCGCCGTCGGCCAGGAACGCCAGGTTCCCGGTGTATGGGCCGAGGGC
>NZ_DASYZI010000282.1:0-39783 GCF_035946395.1 Actinocrinis sp. | reverse complement strand
GCAGATCCTCCCGGGAAAGCGAAGACTCCGGGCCAGTGCTGCACATGTTCACTCCGCCTTCCTCCGGCGACCGAAATTCAATTCTATCGGCTTTTCAAAGCCGGCCCCGCTCGGCGAGCTGTCGACACTCCAAGTTTTTTCTTTGAAACCGAAACTCCGCACACGCGCCGACCGGTGCGTTCACGCCCAGACCAGGACCCTGATGAGCACGTCGGCGCACCCTCAGGGCGCATCCGGGCGAAAGACCGACCGCAGGATCCTGAATCCGCCCGACCTGTCGCCATGACTACGTTGCCCGACCTCTCCGACAAGATCAAGCAGTTCGATCGGTCGGCCATGGCGGAGGTCCTCGACGCGGCAGCACGGCAGCGCGCCGAAGTGCTGCGGGCGTTCCCGCTCGATCGTGGCCTGACCTGCCGCTGGAGCGATACGCCCTCGGACTCGGCAGTGACGTGGTCAGCCACTGCCGACTGCTCGAATTCGGGACCGCCGACCTCGGCGGCAAAGCACATCATGTATCGCCACAACGACACCCGTAGCCGCCTGGAGTCGACACGCTCGTCGCGCTCACAGTGGCCATGGGTACCCCAACAAACCATTAGCCGCCCATGTGCACGTGCCGCAACAGCACCCTGACGAGCCTTGACTTTCCCAGGGCCCTGGCTTATCTTGTGTGCCACTACAGAGCCGTATCTGTATTGGTACAGCCTGCCAAGTGCTGTGGAGGTAGCCAGGTGGATTCCGTGCCCAGCATCGTGCCCTCTGATGAGGGCGGGTCCACGACGGCTGCGCTTTACGAGCGTTCCAAGCTCAAGAAGGCGCTGAACCGCTTCCACCTCATCTTCTTCTTCGTTACGACGATCGTCATTCTCGACACGATGGGCGCCGTCGCAAACGACGGTGCCCAGGCGTTCACGTGGCTGCTGTTCCTCGCTCTGCTCTTCTTCATTCCCTTCGGGCTCCTTACTGCGGAGCTCGGGTCCGCTTTCCCGCATGAAGGAGGGCCCTACGTCTGGCCGCGCCTCGCATTCGGCAGGCTGGTGGGCGGCCTCAACACCGTCGTCTATTGGGCGTCGAACCCCATCTGGATCGGCGGTTCTCTCACAATCGTCGCGATCAGCGTCTACCGTGAGTTCTTCGGGTCGCTACAGGGAGCGGGCCAATACCTGTTCGGCCTCGCCTTCATCTGGCTCGTGGTGCTTTTCGCCATCCTCTCGCTGCGTACCGGCAAATGGGTGTCGACTCTCGGCGCCTGGGCGCGGGTGGCGCTTCTGGGATTCTTCACGATCACGGTGGTCATCTATGCGGTCAAATACGGGGTCCATGGATTTCCGGTAGGCGCGTTCCGGCCGACGTGGTCGATTTTCATCGCCGCCGTGCCGCTCCTGGTCTTCAACTACGCCGGATTCGAGCTGCCGAACTCGGCCGGGGAAGAGATGAGCAATCCCGCGCGCGATGTCCCCGCCGCAGTCGCGGTCGCCGCCGGAAGCACTGTGCTTCTCTACACGGTGCCCATCCTGGCCATCCTCGTTGTGCTTCCCGCGAGCCAGGTCACGAGCCTCGGCGGCTTCATCGCCGCGATCAAGACGGTGTTCGTCGTCTACGGCGGCCACATCACCCAGGCCGGAACCGTGTTGAGCGGTGCCGGATCGGTGCTCGGCGACATCGTGGCGGCCTTGTTCATCTTCGTTCTCTTCAGCGGTGGCGCGGTCTGGATCATCGGGTCCGACCGTGACCTGGCCGTTGCCGCCTACGATGGGGCGGGGCCGCGGCTGCTGGGGCGGTTCTCGAAGAAATTCGGCACCCCCGTCCCCGTGAACGTGATGTCGGGGATACTGGCCACCACGGTGATGGTCCTGGCGTTCCTGCTGACCAATGGCAACGCAGCCAAGTACTTCAGCGCCGTGCTCGCGGTGGCGATCTCGACGACGCTGATCTCTTATATCGCCATTTACCCCGCGCTGATCAGACTGAGATACTCCCACCCTGACGTCCCCCGGCCCTATCGGATACCCGGCCGCGGGAATTTGGGGGCGTGGATCGTCGGATTACTCGCGTCCGGTTGGGTGATCCTGGCCTCCATAGCGCTGCTCTGGCCGGGATTCGGGACCTCGAATGCGGACGCGTCCCTCCCGGCCGGTTTCGCCGGCCAACGCCTCCAATACGAGCTGTCCCAGTTCCTGCCCCTGGTGTTTCTCGCCGTGGTCGGTGTGTTCTTCTACTTGTCGGGTCGCCGCACACGCCGGGAAGTCGCCCTGTCTCCTCAGCCCGTACCAGTCACCGCAGACGAAGAGGGCTGATTCCTCGGACCGGTCCCGGCCATCTGTCGATCCGCAGCTTTGCACCGCACCGCTTTCCATGGCGCTCTGATATGAACAACCGTGTGAGCAAACCAGAAGGTTATCGCCGGAGTGCGACCCCTGCTCCGGCGGTCGGCGCACCGGCCGGCTGGCAGGCCCTGCGCGGCTCGACTGTCCGAGAGATCAGCCAGTCGGTGGAAGACGCGATCGAGCAGGGCACCCTTCGGCCGGGTGGGCTCATGCCTTCAGTCCGCGAACTTGCCGGTGCGCTGCGAGTCAGCCCGGCCACCGTGGCCCGCGCGTTTCAGGAGTTGCGGTCACGTGGAGTCCTGACAACGCGCGAGAGGCGCGGCACCCGCGTGAGCGCCCGGCCCTCCATCGCTCGGCGATCCGCCGTGCCGGTCCCGGGAAATGTACGGGATCTGTCAACGGATAATCCCGACCCGCAGTTGTTGCCCCGCCTCGCGCCAATCCTTCAAAGGCTTGACTCGCCGCATCACCCCTACGGCGAAAGCAGCGTACTGCCAGAACTGCGGGACGAAGCATCACGGCAACTGCGCGAGCTCGGAGTCGACCCGGATCACCTGATGGTCGCGGAGGGAACCTTCGCCGCGATCGAGCGCATCCTGTCCGCGCACCTCAAACCGGGCGATCGGGTCGCGGTGGAGGATCCCGGCTGCATAGGCGTTCTCGACCTGGTCCGGGCGATGGGGCTGCATCCGGTTGGCGTGACCGTTGACGAAGACGGCATCGATCCGCAGATGCTCAGCGCAGTTCTGGGCGATGGCGTGGAAGCGGCGATCGTGACCCCCCGCGCGCAGAACCCGACCGGTGCGGCCTTGACCAGCAGCCGGAAAGCGGACCTGCGTGAAGTGCTGGCCGAATTTCCCCAGGTACTGGTCATCGAAGATGATTACGCCGGACCGGTAACCGGCCATCCGTATCACACGTTGTCCGATGACCGGGAGCGGTGGGCGGTTGTCAGGTCGGTTTCGAAATCCCTCGGCCCCGACCTGCGATTGGCCATCGTCGCCGGTGACCGGATCACCATCAGCCGTGCAGAAGGCCGCCAGGCCCTCGGCCCGGGGTGGGTGAGCTGGATCATTCAGCGGCTTGTGGTCGAGCTGTGGCGTGACTCGGAAGCGCAGCAGGCGATCGTTGCAGCCGCCGAAGTGTATCGAAACCGGGTGCATGCGTTGATAGAGGCGCTGAAAACGCACGGAATCGCCGCCCGCGGACGCTCAGGACTCAGTGTGTGGATCCCGGCCGCCGAGGAGACACCGGTGATGCGTGCCCTCTTCCAGTCCGGCTGGGCCGTGGCAGCAGGGGAGCTCTTCCGTCTGTCCAGCCCCCCGGGAATTCGCGTCACCACCGCCGTCCTTTCGGAAGAGGACGCCCCCCACCTGGCCCGCGACATCGCCAAAGCCTTCGAGCGAAGCGCACGGCTGTGAAGCCGAACTCGACGTCAGCCCGCCGTCGCCTCAGAACTCGACACTTACGCTGCAAGGAGAAATGTGGTGACAAGCGAAACCACCATGCAATGGTCGCCAGAGGGGCCAGCCACGTGGCAAGTGCATGACCTATCTCAGCCATTGGGGCCGCAAACGCCTGCATGGCCGGGATGGCCCGGTGTCAGCGCGCACGTCGTCTGCGAGTTCGAGCGGGACGGCATGTACGACAGAACACTGTCCCTCCCTGAGCACTCAGGCACACACCTGGACGCGCCGGCCCACTTGGATCCGAGCGGCCGCTTCGTTCATCAGCTCACTCTCTCTCAGCTGATTGCCCCGTGCGTGGTAATCGACGTCAGGCCGGCATGCGGCGACGACCCGGACTTTGCCGTACAAGCAGACCACGTAGCGCACTTCGAAGCAGATCACGGCCCCATCCCGAGCGGCTCAGCAGTCTTGGTATGCACTGGATGGGACAGATATCTCACCCAGCCGGAGTTGTACGTAGGAGGGAAATCGAGTTCTCCTCGCTGTCCCGGGCTGTCGGCGAGTGCCATGCAAACTCTCGTCCAGAGGAAGATCGTCGGTGTGGGCATCGATACCCTCAGCATCGATCCAGGTAGCAGCACGGAGTTGCCAGCGCACAAAGTAGGGCTGACCGCGGGACTGTGGCACCTGGAAGGCCTCACAGGATTGCACAGATTGCCCGCTGTCGGCTCATGGATCGTAGTTGGCGTGATGCCGGTAGTCGACGGCTCAGGCGCACCCGCACGAGTTTTCGGAATGGCTCCATCGGAATGAAGCGCCACCGACGACAAAAGCCCAAAAGTGATCCGCCAGCCGCAGGAATCGATATCAGTACCTACTATATTTGCATGCGTACATTGGTGACGGCGATGTGGTGAGCAAGATCTGGGACGCTGCATCACGCGGGACGGTTTACCGACAGCACAATAGTGAAGAAGATGTCTGATATGCCATCGTCATGATGAACACGATGGCCAGCACCGGTGCTTCATGCGGTGTCAGCGCGTGCAATCTCATCGTGACCAACAGCCTCGGATCCACGATCGTGGTAACCACGCCGTCCCCCGTGTGATGAGTGCAGCCGTCTGCGGCGTGGGCCTGACCGTTCACCCGTGAACTTCGGTGCGGGCCCCGCTCCCGCCTGAACGGCACTGCCCGGCTGATCCCCCCGGCCGTGACCCGCAGAGCGCGGGCCACGGCCGGGCTGGTCAGTCCTTCGTCCGGTCTCAGCCTCCTGATTGCGGGCGTGCACCGTGAGTGCTGTTGTGGGGCCGTGTACTGGACGAAGAAGCAGGAACGGCGGGCCTTATCACGTGACGGTTGCGTGTGCGATCTCGCAGATGTTGGTGTCGTTGGACCAGGTGCCCTGCTCGGTGTAGGTGCCGTTGCCCATCTTCACGTTCGCGACGCCGCCGTGCACGCCGAGCAGCCACGCGCACTCGTCGCCGTTCTCCTGGCCGAACCACGCGGAACTGGCCTGGTTGTTGGTCCAGCCGCCGGCCGGGTCCATGTCGGTGATGTTCTCCGCGTACTCGTGCCCGAGGGTGATGGTCCAGCCGTCGAGCGTGCCCTTGCTGCCGGCGTTGAGGAAGTCCACGCCGCAGCCTGCACCGGAGTCCATGTTGTAGGGCTGGTTGGAGAAGGAGAAGTTGCCGACGTTGGAAGTGACCGCGCCGCCGGTGAGCGTGGTGTCGCCGTTGTAGTCGTGCCACGCGCAGTACGCGCCCTGGTAGCTGTCAGGGTTCGTGCCGTGCGGGGAGAGGATCACATAGAAGGCGTAGCGGTTCGACGCCGCGGTGGTGTTGCCGAAGTGGTGCGCGGCGCTGAGCGCCACGACGCCGAGCTGGTGGCCGGAGGCGGTTTGCGGGGACTTCGCGGCGTTGTCGTACCAGACGCCTGAGAGCACGCCGCCGGTCGGGTAGGGCACGTGCGCCGCACTGGCCGAGCAACTGGTCGCACCGGCCTTCACCAGCGAACCGTCGCAGTACTGCGTCATGGTGCCCGACCACTGCTCGCTGCCGGTGCCCAGGCCCTTGAACATCATCTGCGCGACCGGGGCACCCTTGTCAGGGTCGTTACTGAAGGTCAGGTTGCCGTTGGCGTCCTTGCCCTGCGTACCCCACTGACTGCCATAGAAGACCAGGTACACCTTCGGGTGACCGCTGGTCACACCGATGCCGCTGATGCCCCCACCGTAGGACAGCGTTTCCGGCCCGGTGGCCGCGTGGATGGCTGCTAGCGTGCGTGCCTGCGTTGCGCCGCTGATGGTCGGCATCACGCCGAGCCGATGCGTAGTGGAGCCGACAGTCGCGGCCTGTGCCGGGCTGACCGCTACCGTCGTGAGTGCGGCGGCCAAGGCAGTGCCCGCGGCGGCTGCCAGCGAGACGCGGGCGACTCGGCGCCCGCGTGGCGAGGTGGGTTGGAACATGCTGTGGGTTCCTCTCGCGTCGAGGATCCCCGCCGACACCTCTTGTTGCGGTCGACGGGTCGTGCGTGGGCGCGAGAACCGGCGGCAGGGGTCACCACGCACCGGCCCGGCGTCCGTGGTGCGAAAGCGGGTCATGCGTCGGAGGATGACAGGGCTCTGTTGTTTGTTCCTGTCATCGGGTGCGAGGGGAACGTAGCAACGCTTCACACACCGGTCAACGGTTGCGCCACAAGCAATTCAGGAACTGTTTACCAGTGTATTACGTCTATTTGTCGGAGCTTTGCGAAACCCGGCGTTTGAACTGCCCTGACCTCAGGGTTCTAAAGCAGTGCTGCACGCAACCCGTCCGCGAGTGCTCGGTCCGGCCGGCCAGCCGAACGAACCACCTTCAAGGCACTTATGATCACGGGAAGTATGGCGCACCGTCGGCCGAGCCGAAGGAGACGACCAGGATCAGCGGTCGGCACTCGGGATGGCGTTGGTGGATCTTCGCGGCCAGTCCCCCACGGGAGCGCTTGAGGTACTTGCCCGTGGTCGGCGGCGAGGTGCGTACGCCGAACCAGTGGCGCACCGACTCGGCCACCTTCCTGTGGTCCACGGCACCCCCGCCCCCGGCTTGCCCGGGCGTCTGGTTCACGATCGTGCGGCACACGGCGCACTGCTGGGTTACCCGCCGCCGCGGATCCTCCAGCGCATCGCGGGAAAAGACGACGCGTATCGACGTGCCGACCACCCACCCACACACCGTTAATGATCAAGGAAGGAATGAGTTACCCTCAATGACCGGTCGTGCCGATCGTGCCGGTCGTGGTGTGGCAATGCATCGTGCGCTGCTTGCCGACTCCTTGAACAGGACTGCGTTATGTCTGCCGATCTCAACATGCTTGAGCGCTCCAGTGTTTTGAAGGGCGACCTGCTGGATTACGCGAACAGCCCGGCGTTGGCGCGTGCTCTTAGGACGGAGTTGCGGCGCCAGTTCGGCAAGGTCGTCGTCGCCGACGAGGGCGAGCTGATCGAGTTCTTCGACGCCTTCATGCTCGAACATCGCCTGCACGACGGGCGCACGGTGCTGGAACGGTACCTCGACGAGCATCCGAAGCTGGCTGCGGGCGACCGGGCGATCCTGCAAGGGTGGCGTGATCCGGTCCAGGGGTTGTTCGAGGTCGTCGAGCGGGCCGGCGATGCGCTGGTGGTGGTGAATCTCGTGGACTCGCTGACCTATCGGGTGCGGGCCAACGCCGGGCCGCAGGTGTTGCAGCCGATGGAGCCGGAGAGCTTCGTGGCCTCCCGGATCGTTCCGCTGGGCGACGAGTGGCTGTTGTCCGGCGCCCAACGGATGTACCCGAAAAGTGCCCGAGCCGAGGTGTTGAGGGCGGCGGCGCAGATCGCGTTCAGTATGCCGAGGCTGGCGTTCCGCAATCCGGAGACCCTGCGCCGCGGCTGGGAGCTGCAAAAGCGCGATCGTGACTGGTTCATCGAGTTCTTCGGCTCTGACACCGTGGTGCTGGGCTGGGCCGAGGCGGCCGGTCGGCTGGCGCAGTACCAGCGGTTCCAGATCGACCGGGCGGTGGCCGAGGCCGGGCCGAAGGCCGATGAAAGCCACCGGCCTCTCGAGCCGACCGCCACCGGCTGGCTGGAGGACCTGCACGAGGCCGCCACGATCGGTGTCGTCTACGATCAGGCCGACGGAATGGGCGTCTACGCCGACTTCCAGGTGTTCCTCGACGCGTTCACGAACCCCGGGCCGGAAGCCACGGCCGCGCAGATCAAGGTCGTGCGAAGCTATCTGAACGACGAGGCGATCTCTCCGGCGATCTTCCACCGGATGGCCGAGGAGTATCCCGAGGGATGCGATCGGGTGTTTCGGCAACTGCTGGGCCGACCGGGCTTCAGCTGGCGGACCGACGGACAGGCCCTGCTGCGCAAACACAAGAAGGACCAAGTCGACGCGGTACCGCTGCCGCGGATGGTTCCCCTCAGCGAGACCTTGGCGGCACACTTCACCGCCCCGGAGCGATGAGCCGCCTGGCGGTTGGTTGCGGGCCGTGGCCGGGGACGCGCGGTCGTGATCGTCGCCTCAGCGTGTGGTGGCTCTGGCGCTGATCACGTGACGGGGGCAGGGAGTTGGCGTATGCGGGCTTTGAGGAGGTCGAGTTCGGCTCATCTGTAGCCGTCGTGTTTGAGTTGCTTGGTGGGTGTGATGTTGTTTTCGATGACGCGGGGCTGTGCTTCGGGGTTAGGCAAGTTTGTCAGGGGTTTGCGTGCCGACACGTGCGGCTCGGATCGCTGCTGCGAGCCCGGTGATCGTGGGGTGGTCGAAGACCGCTCCCAGCGGCAGCGTCACGCCGAGGCGGCGGCGCACCTGCGAGACCACCTTGTTGGCCAGCAGCGAGTGGCCGCCGAGGTCGAAGAAGTCGTCATCGTGATCCACTCGCTCCAGGGCGAGGACGTCTTGCCAGATGGCAGTCACCGTGGACTCTTCGAGACCTGTCTCCGGGCCGCCTGACGCTTCGTCCGGTGCCTTGTTGCCTGCTTCGGCGTGCCGCTCGGGAGCGGTGGCGGCACGGCGCAGCAATGCTTGACGGTCGACCTTTCCGTTGGCGGTGAGGGGGAATGCGTCCGTCACATCCCATACATCCCATATATCAGGTATGAGATAGTCCGGCAGGGCCGTGCGTAGCCGAGAACGTACGCCGTCGAGAAGCCCGGCTCCGGCCTCGGCTCCGGCCCCGGTTCCAGCTGTGGACAGGTCGGCGGCGGGCAGCAGGACGGCTACCAGGCGCCGGGTGTCGGCCGTCGCGCCGTCGGCGAGTACGGCCGCGTCACGTACCGCCGGGTCCGCGCGTAGCGCTGCCTCCACCTCGCCGGGCTCGACTCGGAATCCGCGTTTCTTGAACTGGTCGTCCATCCGGCCCAGGAATTCGAGCGTGCCGTCCGGCCGGTGCCGGGCCAGGTCGCCGGTCGCATAGATCCGGGCACCCGGCTGCCACGGGTCCGGGACGAACCGCTCGGCGGTGAGCGCGGGGTCGCCCAGGTAGCCCCGGGCCAGTCCTGGGCCCCCGGCGAACAACTGCCCGGGATTGCCCGCCAGGACCGGTCGCAGGTCCTCGCCGAGCAATCGGACATACGTGCCCTCCATCGCCCGGCCGATCGGCACGGCGCTCTCGCCGCTCTGGTCCGGCGACAGCTCGTGAGTCGTCGTAGCCACGGTGACTTCTGTCGGTCCGTATGCGTTGACCAGCCGACAGCCCGGGACGGCTTGCATGAAGCGTCGCGCATGCTTCGCCGACAGCACGTCGCCCCCGGCCACCAGCCGACGCAGGCCGGCCAGGTCGGACAACCGCTCGTCCACCATCAGATGGAACAGGCCAGTCGGCAGCAGGACCGTGGTCACCCGCTGCTCCCGCAGCAGCGCGGCGACATCCATGACGGATACCCGGCCGTGCGGAGCGATGACCAGTCGGGCTCCGTTGGCCAGGGCGCCCCAAATGTCGAAGGTCGCCGCGTCGAACGAGACCGAGGATGCGTGCAGGACCACGTCGTCGGCGGCTATCGGCACTATGCCGGGCGGGCTGACCAGCCGCGCCAGGCCACGGTTTGTGATCATTACGCCCTTGGGCACTCCGGTGGAGCCGGACGTGAACATGGTGTACGCGAGAGATTCCGGGTGGACCGGCAGGGCGAGATCGGTGTCTGGGAACGTAGTCAGGCGCTCGGCGAGCGCGTCCAGACGGACGACGTACGAGTCGGTGCCCTCTGGCAGATTGGCCGACAGGCTTGTCGTGCTGATCATGATCGGGCATCGCGCGGCGGCGAGCATGGCGCTCAACCGCTTGGCCGGATAGTCCGCGTCGAGCGGTATGTAATGTTGGCCCGCCTTCAGTACGGCGAGCGCCGCGATCACGAATTCCGCCGACCGGGGGAGCAGCAGGCCGACCGCTGTGCCGTCGGGTCCAAGGCCGCTGAGGTGACGTGCGAGTTGGTTGGCGTGTTTGTTCAGCTCGCGGTAGGTCAGGGTTTGGACACCGGCGACCACTGCGATGTGGTTGGGGCGAGCCGCGGCCTGAGCTTCGATCAACTGGTGGACGCAAGTGGCGGCACGGCTGTCACGGGGGTCGGCGGCTGTGGGGGCGGTGGCGGCCGTGGCGGCGATCAGGTTGGCCTCAGTCATCGGTCGCGGCCGGTTCGCCGATGCTTCCGTACGGCGGCAGGTCCGTGATCACACCATCGAGCAAGAAGTTCATCTGATCGCTGCCGAGCACGCGGGCGCTCATCGCCGCGTAGTCCGGCTGCGGGTCGTCGGTCAGCTGCGGCCATAGGCCGGCCAGGTCCTTCGCGGCCTCGGTACAGGCGATGTCGGCCAGGTCGAGGGCGACCGTGTTGCCTTGGTCGGCGAGATGCGCCGCCCGCGCGAGCACGACCGCCATGCCGAGCAGGGCGGTGCCGATCCGGCCGATCAGGACGAGCCGGTGTTCCTGTTCGGCCAGCGCGTCGACGCCGTACTGCCGGGTGAGTCGTCCGCACAGTTCGGCCAGGGCGCGGGACTCGGCGCGCACGTGTGCCAGGTGCTCGCGGCAGCGTGGGGACAGGCTGGCGTCGTCCTGCGGCTCGTCCTCTACTGCCTTTGCTGCGGGTTCGGGTGCCGGCGGTGTGGAGTCCGGCTGCCGGTATCCGGCATCGATGGCCGCCAACGCCGTCCAATAATCGAGCAGGAAGTCCACGCCGCCCGCGATGCGCAGGCCGCGGGCGTCGCGGGCGAACCGCTCGACCGGTAGCGGCGTCGTGCCGCGGCGCGCCTTGCTCAGCGCGGTCTCGAAGCCCTCGCCGCCGAGCAACGACATCGTCCGGTCCACGACCCGCCAGCAGGCCACCGAGGTGAGGTTCTTGGCCGCGGTCAACTCCGGCGCCTTGTCGGCCAGGTCGCCGCTGAGCAGGCCCCACTGCGTGATGCTCTCGATGGCGAACACGTCCGCGGCCGTCTGCGCGACCAGCCGCTGGATCTCGTCGTACTCGCCCAGCGGCCGGCCGTCCATGACGCGGCGGTTGACGAACTCCTTCGACCAGGCCAGGCACAGCTTGGCGATGGCCAGCGACGGGGAGGCGATGATGAGCATCCGGCCGAGGACCGCGAGCCGGACGAGTTCGGGCTCGTCGCGCCACTGGTCGTTGGAGGCGGGCAGCAGTTGCTCGGCCGGCACCCGCACCTGGTCGAACCGCAGCACGCCCATCGACGCGCCGTGCAGGCCCATGAAGTCCTGCCGGCTGGCGACCCGGACTCCCGGGCTGTCCGTCGGCACGAAGAAGATCCGGATCTGCTCGACGCCGTCGTGCTCCACCTTGGCCGAGACGTCCACCAGCCCGGCCAGCGGGGCGTTGCCGATGAAGATCTTCTCGCCGCTGATCAGGTAGGCGGCCCCGTCTTCGACCGGTACGGCCGTGGTGGCGCGGCCGCTGTTGGCCGCGCCGCCGACCTCGGTGTCCGCGCTGCCGGAGATGGCGCCGGCGCGCACGGCGGCCAGCACCAGCTCGCGCAGCGGCCCCTCGTCCAACAGCGGCAGGTAGCAGCCGGAGCCGAGTCCGTTGGAGATGGCCAGCATCCACGCCACCGCCGGGCTCCAGCTCGCCGCGACCTCGACCACGCGCAACGCGTTCATCGGCGACAGGGCCAGGCCGCCGAACTCGGCCGCGATGGTCAGGCCGAAGAAGCCGCCTTGCCGCAGCAGCTCGGGCAGCTCTTCCGGCAATTGCCTGGTCTGGTCGACGACGGCCGGATCGACGTGCTCGCGCAGCAGGTCCCGCAGCGCGGACACCGTGGCGTCTCCGATGCGCCGGTCTTCGGCGTCCTGCGTCGGGAACGGCCGGAGCAGATCCCAACGCAGCCGGCCCAGGTACAGCTCATCGGACAGGCCGCGCGAGGTCGGCGGCGAAGTGACGGTGGATGCCATGGTGCTCCTCCCGGAAGTAGAAGTGGCCGCCGGCGAACATCCGCAGCTCGAATGCGCCGGTGGTGTACGCGCGCCACGCAGCGAGGTCGTCCTGAGTCACCGCCGCGTCCTGCGTGCCGCCCATGGCGACGATGGGGCACGGCAGCGGGTCCGCCGGTGTGGGCTGGTAAGTGGCGACGATGCGCAGGTCGGCCCGCAACCCGTCGAGCGTGAGCGCCCGCCACTCCGGGTCGTCACGCAGTTCTTCGGGCACCGGTCCGTACTGGCTTTCGAGTTCCGCCAACAGGGTGGCGTCGTCGGGCTCGGGCGCCGAGGGATTCCCGCGGTGCAGGTGCGGCGCCTCGTGCGAGGACACGTACAGCCGCTGGGGCAACGGCCGTCCCCGTTCCCGCAGCTCCAGGGCCAGTTCGTAGGCCACTGCGGCGCCCAGGCTGTGGCCGAACAGGGCGTAGGGCGCGGTGAGCTCCGTCTCGTCGGCGATGGCCCTGACCAGCTCGGGCATCGAGGTGAACGGGCGCTCGCTCAGCCGGCTGCCGCGGCCGGGCGGCTGGGTGCCCCACACCTCGTAGTCGGGCAGGTCGTCCGACCAGAACAGGAATTCTCCTGCGGAGCCGCCGCTGTGCGGGAGGCAGTAGAGGCGGATCGCGGCGTCCGGACGCGGCGTGCGGCGCAGCAGCCACCGGGACCCGTCGGCCGCGGGCGGTGCGGCGCCCGCCTGCTGATCGTCGATCGCCCCGGCCAGCGCGACGACGGTGGGGGCGCGGAAGATCGAGCGAACGCCGAGCGACACGCCGAGCTCGCGCCGCAGGATCGCCACCACCCGCGCGGCCAGCATCGAGTCGCCGCCCAGCTCGAAGAAGCTGCGGTGGCCTTCGCCGAGCCGGTCCGTGCCGAGGATCGACCGGAACGCCGCCGCGACGGCCGCCTGGGTCTCGGTCGCCCACACCGCCTCCGCCATGCCGTCCGGTTGCGGCGCGGACCCGTCGGGCGAGTCGAGTTCGTCGGGCTGATCGATCCGCCAGCGCCTGCGCTGGAAGGGGTACGTCGGCAGCGGCACGCGGCGTCGCCGTTCGCCGGCGTGCACGGCCGCCCAGTCGACCGGAACACCCGCCTGCCACAGTTCGCCTGCGGCGGCGAGCAGAACGGCGGGTCCGGGGATCTCGTCGGAGGGGTGGGGCATGCTGGCCACCACCGGCAGGCCGGGAACGTACGCCGGATGCTGGCGGGCCAGGCTGCACAGCGTCCGCCCCGGCCCGACCTCCAGGAGTGCGCGCTCGCTGTGGCCGCCGACACCGTGTCCACCAACATCTTGCCCACCAACATCGTGCCCATCGACACTGTGCCCGCCAACACCGTGCCCACCAGCCCTGTGCCCACCAGCCCTGTGCCCACCAGCACCGTGGCCGAACGCGGTTGCCAGCGCGGCGGAGAAGTTCACGGTGTGCCGAAGGTGCGCGCTCCAGTAGGCCGGGTCCAGCGCCTCGTCGGGGGAGACCGGCCGACCGGTACGGTCGGAGATCCACGGAATCGCCGGCGGCTTCAGCCGTACGGCGGCGACCCGCTTCTCGTAGGCGGCCAGCACCGGCTCGACCAGGCTTGAGTGTGCGGCGGTGCTGATGTGCAGCAACTGCCCGTCGACGCCCTCGGCGGCCAACTGCTGCTGCAATGCGTGTATCGCGCCGATCGGGCCAGCAACGACGCACTGGCGCGGGGCGTTGATCGCCGCGACGGACAGCTCCGGGCTCAGCCGCGGTTCAAGCTCCTCCACCGGTAAGGACAGCGCGAGCATCGCACCCGCGGGCAGTTCGCCGAGCAGGCGTCCCCTCTCCAGCACCAGGCTCATGGCGTCGGGCAGCGAGAGCACGCCCGCGATCGTGGCGGCGGCATAGGCGCCGAGGCTGTGTCCGATGACGGCGGCGGGCCGCACGCCCCAGGCCTGCCAGAGCCGGGCCAGGGCGTATTCCACGGAGAATACGGCCGGCTGGCCGACTCTCATCGTGGCGAGCCGCTGCCGCGCGGCCTGTACTGCGGCCTCGTCCCGCGAGTCCGGGAACAGCACGGTACGCAGGTCCACGCCAAGCTGCGGCCCGGCGAGTTCGGCGCACTCGTCGATGTCCGCACGGAACGCTGGTGTGCTGCGGCAAAGCTCCTCGGCCATGCCGACGTGCTGACCGCCCTGTCCAGGGAACAGGAACACCGTCTCGCGCGGTGCGGTCGACGTGGGTCGCGACGTGGTCACCAGCCGGCCAGGGTCTTGCCCGGACAGCGCACGCACCGCGTCCCGCGAGCTGTCGACTACAGCGAAGCCGCGATACTCGAACGGATGCCTGCCTACCTGGAGTGTCCACGAGACGTCCGCAAGCGGCAGGTCCGGCGTGGCGCTCAGCTGCCCGGCCAGGGCGGTTGCGGACGCGGCGAGCGCACCAGGGCTGCGCGCGGACAAGGGCAGGATCTGGTGAGTCCAGGCGGGCGTGCCGTCGTCGTCGGCCGACCACGACGGCGCCTCTTCGACCACGACGTGCGCGTTCGTGCCGCCGAGTCCCACGGAGTTGATTCCCGCTCTGCGCGGTGACTCGGTTCGGGGCCATGGCCGTGCTCGCGCGTCGACCCGGAACGGGCTGCCCGGCAGGCCCAGTTCCGGATTCGGAGTATGGAAGTGCAGCGTGCCCGGAATCAGCTCGTGTTCCAGCGCCAGCGCGACCTTTATCAGCCCGATGACGCCGGCTGCGGCATCGGTGTGCCCGACGTTGGACTTGACCGCGCCGAGCAGCGCGAAGCCGGTGTCCTGCGTGCCCATGGCGAACGCCTTCGTCAGCGCGCGCACCTCGATCGGGTCGCCGACCGGGGTGCCGGTGCCGTGGGCCTCGACGTAGCTGATCGTGGCCGGGTCGACGTCGGCCGCCACGTGCGCAGCCCGGATGGCGGCCGCCTGCCCGTCCACGCCGGGCGCGGTGAAGCCGACCTTGCCCGAGCCGTCGTTGGTGACCGCAGAGCCGCGGATCACCGCGTATACGTGGTCGCCGTCGTCGAGCGCGTCGTCGAGCCGCTTGAGCACCACCATCCCCGCGCCGTCGCTGGCGATCGCCCCGGACGCCATGGCGTCGAAGGGCCGGCAGTGCCCGTCGGTCGCGATGACGCCGTCCTCGCCCGGCTCGTCGAGAGGGAACGGCACGTGCAGCGTGATGCCGCCGGCGAGCGCCATGTCGCACTCGCCCGCGAGTATCGCCTGCGTCGCGGTGTGCACCGCCACGAGCGAGGTCGAGCACGCCGTCTGGATGGTGAGCGCCGGTCCGGTGAGCCCGAGTTTGTAGGCGATCCGGCTGGTCAGGAAGTCCGCGCTGCTGGCCAGGCGCAGCTGTAGCTCGGACACCTCGGGGAAGCGGGATCGGTGCGCGCGCAGGTGGTCGAGGTGCCCGGTGTCTCCGCACCCGCCGTAGACACCGATCACGCCCTCATAGCCGCGCGGATCGTACCCGGCGTGTTCGAGCGCTTCCCATGCGCATTCGAGGAACACTCGCTGCTGCGGATCCAACAGCACCGCCTCGCTCGGCGCGTAACCGAAGAAGCCCGCGTCGAACAGGTCGCCGTCCGGCACGATGCCGTAGGCGGCCGCGTGCCCGACGGCCTCGTACGCGGCGAACCGGGTCAGCGACTCGCGGCCCTCGGCCAGCCCGGCCCAGAACTCGGCGAGGTCGCCCCCACCGGGGAACCTTCCGGCGAGACCGATGACGGCCACGTGCAGGGCGCCCGGTGACGGCGCGGTCACCGCGGCACCGTGCTCTGCGCGGGACTGGAGGAGTGGTTCACCGGACGGTCCTGGCCGAGCTGGGGCGGTCGGGCCGTGGTCGCCGGTCTCATCACGCGGCCCCCTCGGAAACGTCGGCGACGGCTTCGGCCGTGGGCGTGGACTTCAGGCGGCTGACCGGTGAGAGCAGCGGCGGCAGGATCGACAGCCCGCAGATGACGGCGACGCCCCACAGCACCCCGCGCACGCCGAGCGGCGCGACGAGGACGCCGCCGAGCGCGGCGCCGAGCGGCAGCGTGCTCCACTCGATGAAGCGCAGCGTGGCGTTCATCCGGCTCAGCAGCCGTTCCGGCGTGATCAGCTGGCGCATGGTCAGCGTGGTGATGTTGTAGATGACCACGCCGACCCACACCAGGAAGAGCCCGGCGCCGAAGACGACCGCGCCGTGGGAGAGCGGCAGCAGGACCGCGCCGACGGTGAACACCACGATCGAGCCCATCAGCAGCACGCCCGGGGCCAGCCGCCGGGAGAGCGCCCCGCAGACGACCGCGCCGATCAGGCCGCCAGCGTTGCCCACCCCGAGCACGGTGCCGATCACCGCGGAGCCCAGGTGCAGCACCCGCGCCGCGTAGAAGACCTGTAGCGCGAGCATCGCGGCGAAGGCGAAGTTCGCGGTGGCGTCGCACATGGCGAGCGGGCGCAGCAGCGGATGGCGCACGACGAACCGGACGCCCTCCGCGATCTCCTTGCCCAGCCCCCGGCCCTCGTCGGTGGGCGCCGCCGCGTTGTCACGGCCCCGGACGAACAGCAGCAGGACGAACGAGGCCGCGTAGCTGAGCGCGTCGACGAGCACCGCGATGGGCGCGCTGAACAGCTGGATCAGGAAGCCGCCCACCGTAGGGCCGCTCAGCTGCCCGAACGAGCGGGAGCCCTCCAGCTTGGCGTTGCCCTCGGCGAGCTGACTGTCGGCCACCAGGGCCGGCAGGTACGACATCTGCGCGATGTCGAAGAACAGCGTGCCCAAGCCGATGATGAACGCGACGACGAACAGGAGCGGCAAGGTCAGCACGCCGGCTGCGTAGGCGATCGGCACCGAGACCATGGCCACCGTGCGAACGGCGTCCATGACGAGCATCACCCGCCGTCTGGGCAGCCGCTCGACCCAGGCGCCCGCGGGCAGCCCGAACAGCAGGACGGGCAGGAACTCGACCGCCGAGAGCAGGCCGATGTCCAGCGCCGAAGCCTTGAGCAGCAGGGCGACCAGCGGGAAGGCGAGCACTGTCACCTGGGTCCCGAGCACGCTGACCGTCTGCGCCAGCCACAGGTTGCGGAACCGCGACAGCCGCCACAGGCTCTGCGGCGCCTGCGTTTCCGGCGCTTCGGCCTTGGGCGCCTGCGCGTCCGACACTTCCACGTCCGACACCGCTCAGCCGCCCATCCGGTCGCGCAGGCTCTTCGGCCGAAGATCGGTCCAGACGCCGCGGATGTACTCCAGGCACTCGGCCCGCGTGGCGACGGGGCCGGCGACCTCCCAGCCCGCAGGCGGCTCCCGGTCCGCAGGCCACAGCGAGTACTGGAGTTCGTCGTTGCGGACCACGGCGTACAGCCGGGAGTCGTCGTCGAACATCGGGCAGTCCTTCCTGCTCGGGTCGGGCGGCGCGGTCAGCCGCGCTCTCGCCGCCGGTCGGCCAGCCGTGCCCGCCCGGCCCGCAGCCGGTCGGCGCGGGGATCGCGCCGCTCCACGGCGGGATCGTCGCGCGGGTCGGCGGACAGGTGCTGGGCCAGCGACGCGATGGTGGGGAACTCGTAGAGTGTCACCAGCGGCAGCCGTCTGCCCAGCGCTTCGTTGAGCCTGGAAAGGACGGAAGCCAGCACCAGCGAGGTGCCGCCGCGCTCGAAGAAGTTGTCGTCGACGCCCACGGCAGGCAGGTCGAGCGCCCGCTGCCAGACGTCGGCGAGCAGCCGCTCCAAGTCGGTGCGCGCGGGCACGGCCTGCGCCGTGGGGCCGACCGGATCGGGCAGCGCGCGCGGGTCCGCTTTGCCGTTGGCGTTGCGCGGGATCTCCTTGATGGCCACCAGCGCCGAGGGCACCAGGTAGGCGGGCAGCCGTCCGGCGATGTGGCCGCGCAGGTCTGCGGGCACGTCCGTGCCGCTGGTCACCACATAACCGATCAGCCGCTCGTGGCCGTCCGTGCCGGACCGGACCGCGACTGCGGCCGCGCTCACGGCGGGATGGCTGCACAGCACCGCCTCGATGTGGCCCGGCTCGATGCGGTACCCGCGCACCTTGAGCTGGCCGTCCAGCCTGCCGAGCACTTCCAGGTTGCCGCCCGGCCACCAGCGGGCGCGGTCGCCCGTGCGGTGCAGGCGCGCCCCGGGCACCCGGGAGAACGGGTGCGGGACGAAGCGAGCGGCGGTCAGATCCGGACGACCCAGGTACCCGCGGGCGAGGCAGTCGCCGCCGATGTAGAGCTCTCCCGCCACGCCTGCGGGCTGTGGGTTGAGTTCGGTGTCGAGGACGTACGCCTCCGCCCCGTCGATGGGGCGGCCGATGGGCACCCGGTCGCCGATGAACGGGTCGTCCAGCATCGTGGCGGTGGCGTTGACCGTGGTCTCGGTCAGCCCGTATGCGTTCATCACCGGCAGTCCGGTGTCCTGTTGCCAGATCCGCACGGCGTCGGCGTCGACCGGCTCGGCGCCGATGGCGACCATCCGCAGCGCCGGAGCGGGGTGCACGCCCCGGGACCGGGCGCCGGTCACCCAGCGCCGCCAGTAACTGGAGGTGAGGACCGTGAAGCTGACCCGTTCCCGGGCCATCAGCTCGATCAGCTCGTCCGGGCCCGGAGACGGCTCGGGGCTGAGCACCAGACACGCGCCGGCCGCCCAGGTCGGGAACGTCTCCTCCACGGTGACGTCGAATCCGATGTTGGCGAACTGCAACACCCGGTCGCCCGCCGTGACCTGGTACAGCTCCCGCATCGTCGCGACCAGGTTGGACAGCGAGCGATGGGTGATCGCCACGCCCTTGGGCTCCCCGGTCGAGCCCGACGTGAACAGCACGTAGGCCAGGTTGTCCGGGTCGGCGCGGCGCAGCGGCGTCCAGGGCAGCGGGACCGGGCGCAGCAGTTCGGCCGGTGTCAGCACGGCGGCGTCGGCCTCGGCGAGCCGATGCGCCAGTTCGGGTGCGGCCACGACGTGCCGGGCGCGGGCCGCGGCCACCAGCCGTGCCAGGTAGGCGGGCGGGTGAGTCTGGCTCAGCGGTAGATAGGCCGCGCCGGCCTTGAGGATGCCCAGCAGGGCGGCCGTCAGATCGACGCTGCGCTCCAGCAGGACGCCGACCAGGTCGTCGGGGCCGACGCCGGCCGCGTGCAGCCGCCTGGCGATCCGGTCGGAGCGGTCGTCGAGCTCCGCGTAGGAGACCTCGACCCCACCGGCGCTGACTGCGATCGCGTCCGGAGTCGCCGCAGCCTGGCCGGCGAACACCTCGTGCGTGAGCGGCTCGGCCGCGCGGGTCGGCGCTCCCCGGCTCCAATGGTCGAGGACTGCCAGCCGCTCGCGCTCATCCAGCAGCGGCAACGTGTACAGCGGGCGCTGCGGCTCGGCCACGCCGACCGCGACGAAGCGGCGGAACCGCTCGACGAAACTTTCAATCGAGCCGGCGTCGAACAGTTCGGTGCTGTACGTGAGCATGCCGACGAACCCGTCCGTCCCGTCCGTCGCCGTGTTGATCGACATGTCGAGGTCGAACTTGGCCGTGGTGGGCCGTGGCAGCAGCAGTTCGGCGTCCAGGCCGGCGAACCTCGGCGTGGCGAACGGGTTCAGGTCCGCGCTGAACGAGACCTGGACCAGGGGCGTGTGGCCGGGGCTGCGGTCGGGCCGCAGTTGCTCGACCAACTGCTCGAACGACACGCCCTGATGCGAGAGCGCATCGAGGACGGACTGGCGCACCCCGTGGAGCAACTGCTCGAACGTATCGCCGGGCGAAAGGCGGACGCGCACGGGCAGAGTGTCCACGAACAGGCCGATCAGCGGCTCGAACTCCGGCAGCGGCCGATCGGTGACGGGTACGCCGATCAGCAGGTCGCCCACCCCGCTGAGCCGGCTCAGCAGCGCCGCGAAGGCGCCGAGCAGCACCATGAAGGGGCTCATCCGACGGCGGCGGGCCAGGACGGCCGCGTCGGCCATCAAAGCGGCGGGCAGGTCGAACAGCGTGGTGGCGCCGCCGGTGCCGCGCAGCGCCGGCCGCGGGCGGTCTGTGGGCACGGTGAGCACGTCGGGCGCGCCGGACAGGTACGACCGCCACCACGCGATCTGGTCGGTGTCGGCGGCCTGCTCCCGGCGCCAGGCGACGTAGTCGCGGTACTGCGCGGCCAGCGGCGGGACGGCGGCCTGCGGATCGGCTCCGCACTCCTGCGCGTAGAACTGCGCGAGCTCGTCGAAAAACACGGTGATCGACTGGCCGTCGCACACGATGTGGTGCAGGGCGAGGCACAACAGGTGTTCGTCCGGGCCGAGGCGCACCGCCTGGACGCGCAGCAGCGGCCCGGCGCCGAGGTCGAACGGCGATTCGGACCAGCGCTGGACGAGCCGGCGCGCCTGGTCCGGCCGCTGCGCCGGGGGAGTGGAGCTCAGGTCGATCAACGGCAGCGCGACGTCGAGGCGCTCGGCCACCCGCCGGAGCGGCCGGCCCTGATCCGCGGGGAAGGTGGTGCGCAACGCCTCGTGCCGGTCCACCACCCGCTGCACCGCGGACCGCAGCGCGGGCAGCTCGACCCGGCCGAGCAGGCGGACCGAGCAGAAGATGTTGTACAGCGAGCTCTCCGGATACAGCTCGTTGACGAGCCACAGGCCCTGCTGGGCCGGCGAGACGGCGGAATCCGCGACCGGTGCGTCGGCCGGAGCCGTCCGCGGCGGCTGGACCGTCACCTTGTTCCCTTCGCGAGGAAGCCGTGGCTGGCGCCGATCGGTCCGGCCGCGGCTTTCAGCAGACACGACGTGTGTCCACACATGATGGGACATCAGCCGGTCCGGCGAACTCCGGGCAGCCCGGAATCGCACGGTGTTGCCTTCACCCGCGGTTCGCGCTAACAAGTATGTCAGACTTCTGTAATGGTGGGCCGAAGGTCGGCCGCCGGGCCGGCCGGGAGCGCGCGGCGCGTCGGCCCGGCAGCCGCCAGGCGCGGAACGAGCCTGACGAAAGCGACTGACACGCTCCGTGGAATCGTCGCCGGCCGTGTCGGCGGCGGCTGCTCTCGATGAGGACAAACCGTGTCGATTCTCACGATCCAGGGGCCCGCGGAACGGGGACGCGATCCGCGGCAGATCTCGGTGAGGACCGGGGGAAGCGCGACGTTCGGGATCTGCGGCTGCGGCGGCTGCGCCCTGGACCTGCGGCTGCCGGCGCAGCCGCCGGTGGACTTCAGGGGCGAGATCGTGGTCGGCCCCGATCGCTGGCGCATCGCCAACCGGTCCAACGGCGAACCGGTGATCGTCACGCAGGTGGACGGCCGCGCCGACCCGACCGCGGTGCGTCCGGGCGAGTGGCTGCCCTTCTGTGACGACATGGCGACCGTGACGCCCTCCGCCGCGACGGCCGGCCCGCTGCTCACCGTGTTCTTCACCGCCGACGCCGGCGCGGCCGAGGTCGGCGCGGGCTGCCCGGCGATCACGCCGCGGCCCGATCCGGAGCTGGACCCGGGCGCCCGCTACTTCGCCGTGCTGGCCGCGCTCTGCGAGCCCGTCCTGCTCGACGGCCGCGCCGGCCGGGTGCCCACCTCCTCGGACATCGGCGCCCGCCTGGCGCTGAGCCCGCGGGCGGTCGACTCGCACATCGACTACCTGGTCGGCAAGTTCGCCATCGTCCCGCCGCACACCCGCAGCACCGGCTGGAAACGCAGGGCGCTGATCAAGTACGTGCGCCGCCATGACGGCGTCGCGCAGGCGCTGCTGGCGCGGCGCGACCGGCAGCCGGCCGCGGCGGCGTGAACGGGCGAGAGCCCGGAAAGGGCCGGCGATGCCGCACGGCGACCTGATCCACGAGGCGGTCCGCGCCCAGGCGGCGCAGCGCCCGGCCGCGATCGCGTTGACCCATTCGTCGGGCGCGGTGACTTACCGCGAACTCGACGGCTGGTCGGACGACCTCGCCGTCACTCTCGCCGCTGCGGGAGTCGTGCCGGGCACCGTCGTGCCAGTGCTGCTCCCACCGTCCGTGTCGTTGGCGGCAGTCCTGCTGGCAGTGCTCAAGTGCGGCGCAGCCTACGCTGCCCTGGATGCCGCGTGGCCCGCGCAGCGGCTGCGCCGTATCGTGCGGCTGCTACCCGGCCAACTCGCGGTGACCGGCCCCGGCACCAGCGCCGAAGCCGTCGCCGTCTTCGCCGAACAGCGCCTGCTCATCACCGAGGACGGCTCGATTACCGTCCAGGCCGCCCGCCGACCCCCACCCATCGTGGCTGCCGACGGCGCCGCCGCCATGGTGTTCTTCACCTCCGGCAGCACCGGCGAGCCCAAGGCCGTGCTCTCGCCGCACCGCGCGACCTCGCGGCTCTTCACCGACTGCACGTTCGCCCGGTTCGATCACACCACGGTCATGGCGCAGATCGGGGCCGTGCCCTGGGACGTCCTGACACTCGAACTCTGGGGGCCGCTGACGACGGGCGGAACGAGCGCCCTGGTCACCGAGCGCCCTCTGACGCCCGCCGGCCTGCGCGACGTGGTGAGCCGCCGAGGAGTGAACACCGTCTTTCTCACCACGTCGCTGTTCCACCTGCTCGTCGAGGAAGACCTCACCGCCTTTGCCGGGCTGCACACGCTGATCGTCGGTGGCGAGAAGCTCTCTGCGGCGCACGCGGGCCGACTGTTGGCGGCCTGGCCGGACGTTCGGCTCGTCAACGGGTACGGCCCGGTGGAGAGCGCGGTGTTCGCCCTCACCCACGACGTGCGACCTGCCGACGTGCTCGCGCAGGTCCCGCTCGGGCGCCCGGTGCCGCGCACGAGCGTCGTGGTGATGCGCCGCGGTGAGCGGATCGGTGAGCAGTGCGGGCCGGGCGAGATCGGCGAACTGTGTATCGCGGGGGACGGTCTGGCGGTCGGATATCTCGGCGACGCCGCGCTGACCGCGGAGAAGTTCGTCACCGTAACGCTCGACAGCGAACCGGTGCGGCTCTATCGCACTGGCGATCTCGCACTGCGAGACCCGGACGGCGTCTTCCACTTCCACGGCCGGGCGGACCGGCAGGTCAAGGTGCGCGGGCACCGGCTGGAGCCGGCGGGTATCGAGCGCCTGGCAGACACGGTGCCCGGAGTGCGCCGAAGCGTGGCGGCGGTGCGGCGCGACGAGAACGGGAACGCCACCGCGCTCGTCCTGTTCTACCTCCCCACAGCCGATCGCCCGACTCAGTCGGAGCTGACCGCGGCGCTCCAGGCGAGCCTGCCCGCCTATTCCGTGCCGGACCACGTCGTCGCGGTCGATCGGTTCCCGCTGTCCGCGACCGGGAAAGTGGACACCGCCGCATTGCTCGCGGCGTTCCGCACCAACCCGCAAAACAATCAGGACATTGACGCTGCCGGAGGGCAGGATCTCCGAGACCAGAACCCCCGAGACCAGGTCTCCGGAGACCAGGACTCCGAAGACATCGGGAGCATCGTGGCCGCGCAGTTCGGCGCGCTGCTCGGGCTCACAGAGGTCGATCGATCAGCATCCATATTCGCCCTCGGCGGCACCTCGCTGACCGCCGTCCGCCTTTGCACCCGCCTCGGCGCGCGGTTCCGGCGCGCGATCCCGATGTCCCAACTGCTGCGCAGCCCCACGGTCGCCGGGATCACCGAGTGGCTGGAGCAACCCGCGCCCGACTCCGACCCCGACGCCTACGCCCGGCCGACAGGGACAAACCCCACAGATCCAGCCGAAGGCGCGCCGCTCACCCCCATGCAGCACTCCTTCGTGCTGCAACACCTGCGATCCGGCGCGGACCTCACGAACCACTGCATCATGACCTGGACGATCAGCGGCCCGCTGATTCCCGCCCGGCTCGCCGCCGCCGTTGCGGACATGCACCGGCGCCAAGGCTATCTTCGAGCCCGTTACGAGGCCGACGACGAGGTCCGCGCGGTCGAATCAGCGGGCGACGTCGAGTTCGCGCAGTTGGCCGCGGCCGACTCATCCTCAGCGGAACTGCTTCTGGAGGAGCGGTTGATGCTGCCCTTCGACCTCCAGGCCGGCCTGGTCTGGCGGGCGGTGCTCGTCGGCGGCCCCGAGTCCGGAAACGGGCAGTGGCTGTTCGGGGTGGCGGTGCACCACGTCGCGTTCGACGGCTGGTCGCAGCATCTGCTGGCCCGGGAGATCGGACTCGCCTACGCCGCCCGTAGTGCGGGCGAGCAGCCGGCGCCCGATGCCCTGGCAGACGCTCTGGTGCCGACCCCGGCGCAGACCCACCGCTTGCTGGAAGAACTCTCCGGCGTGGTGGACCTCCCCGCGCAGCGGGCGTACTGGGCAACGGCGCTCGCCGATCTGCCGCCCATTGCCTGGCCTGCATCCGGCAGCGCGCACGACGCCGAACCGCGCTCGATCGAATACCCGTTGAGCGACGATGTCCAGGTCGGCGCCGTCCAGGCGGCGCAGCGGCAGGGCGTAAGCCTTCTGACGGTGCTGCTGGACGGGGTGTCCCGGGCCGTGTCGGCGCACACCGGTCAGGACGATTTCGGTGTTGGCGTGCCGGTGAGCATGCGCAGCACCGAGGCGTTGCAGCGGCCGATCGGTTGCTTGATCGATACCGTATGCGTGCGCCTGCGCCGGGCCAACGACTCTCTCGCCGCCACGGCTGCCGCAGTCACCCGTGCGCTCGCCAATTCGGACGTGCCGTTCTCGGAGGTCGTCCGCGTGGTGCGCCCGGCCCGCACAGGACGCCACCCTCTGTACCAGGTGATCGTCGCGGTCCAGGACTCACCCGCGCCACTGCTCGGACTGGTCGGCTGCCGCACGGAAGTACGGTGGCAGGAGGACGTGCCGTGGCCGCAGGCCGAACTCGTGGTCCAGCTGTTCGCCGAACCGGGAACGCCGGCGCGGCTGCGCATCAGTCGCGACCCGGCCATGGTGGGCCGGACGACATTCTCGGGGATCGCGCGGGACGTCGTCGATCGCTTGCACTCCATGGCGGACGTTCAGTCCGTCGGCACCTCCGCGACCAGCGGACGTTGACGATCAGGCGTACGGCAACTCCCCGCCCTGCCGCTATCTGGAGTGCACCTTCGTTGACTCTGGCAACGATCACATGATGTGTGCCAGCGTTTGCCTGACAAGGTCCCATCCGTCCTTGGCTACGGACAGCCACCGATACCACCCCATGGGCGCGGGCACCCGAAAGACATCCCTGGTGCACCCGTCTTCACGCTGGATGTGAACTCGGCACTCACATCCTTGCAGGACAGGGGGACCCTCCTCATCTCAGGCCACGACCTCACACGCAGCCGCCCGAGTAGGTGGGGCCGACGCGGGCAACCGGCTTTCCGGCCGGAACTGGGACCGCCACCGGTCAATCAGGCTGACGCACTTTCGTTTGCCGCGTCCCATGTGTCACCCTGGATTCGTGCATCCAGCCGAGTTGACTCCGCACGCGCTGCTGCTTACCCGGCGCTGGCACGTCGATCTTCTGCGCATTGTCTCCGCGGCTTGTCCGGCAGTCGTTTGACTGTTCGCTTGCGAGCACACCCCTCTTTGATCCGACGACGTGGCCATTGGCCACTTGAGGAGACCTACGCATGCCCACGCCAGCCGGGAGTTCGGATCATGAGTAGCTGGAGCAGCATGCTCAACGAGCGGATGAGCCCAGAGTGGGCCGAAGAGATCGCCGACTTCGAGGCGCAGATCGGACTGCGTCTGCAAGGCAGGTTGGATGAGAAGGTGTTCGCCGAGACGCGTCTGCGTCGCGGCGTGTACGGGCAGCGTTACGACAACGGGCAGCGCTTCGACGGCTACGCCACGCGCGAGCTGGACTTCGCCGACAAGCCCACCAAGGGCCCGGACACCCAGTGGGACGCGCCGGGCATGCAGCGTATCAAGTTGCCGTTCGGCGGGTTGACGCCAGAACAGCTCGAAGTCGTCGCCGACTGTGCCGAGGAGTACTCGGACTCGATCCTGCACGTGACCACCCGGCAGGACTTCCAGCTTCATTTCGTCCACATCGAGGACACCCCGGACCTGATGCGCCGGCTTGCCGCGGTCGGGGTCACCACCCGTGAGGCGTGCGGCAACTCGATCCGCAACATCACCGCCTGCCCGCTGGCCGGGGTGTGCCACACCGAGGCGTTCGACGTCGCCCCGTACGCGCGGGCGTTGATGGAGTTCCTGCTCGGCCACCCGGACGTGCAGGACTTCGGGCGCAAGTTCAAGCCGGCGTTCTCCGGTTGTGAGCACGAAGCATGCGGGCTGGTGCAGATGCACGACGCCGGCTACGTCGCGCGCGTCCAGGACGGCCGCCGGGGCTTCAAGGTCGTGGTGGGCGGCGGGCTTGGCACCGTGCCGCACCAGGCCGAGGTGCTCAGCGAGTTCACGCCGGTCGAGGACTTCCTGGTCCAGATCCAGGCGGTCGCCCGGGTCTTCGCGCGTCTCGGCGAGAAGAAGAACCGCAACCGGGCCCGCGTCAAGTTCCTGGTCAGCAAGCTGGGCATCGAGGAGTTCCGGCGGCTCGTCGCCGAAGAGCAGCTGACTATCCCGCACGACCCGCGCCACCACGGGTTGATCGAGAACCTGCCGGTGACCGCCGGCGAACCGGTCCGTGAGCCCGCCCTGATGAACGGCGCGGCGCGCCCGGACGGCTTCGACCGGTGGAACCTGACGAACGTGCGCACCCAGCGGCAGCAGGGCTACCGGGCGGTGACCGTTCACCTTCCGCTGGGCGACCTCACCAGCGAGCAGGCACGCGGACTGGCCGACATCGCGCGCACGTATTCCGGCGACCGGATGCGTACCGCCGTCGAGCAGAACATCGTGCTGCGCTTCATCGCGGACGCCGACCTGCCCGCGGTCTTTGAGGCGCTCGGCGCGATCGGGCTCGCCTCGGCCGGCGCGGGCACGATCGCCGACGTCACGGCCTGCCCCGGCACTGACACCTGCAAGCTGGGCATCGCGTCCAGCCGCGGCCTGGCCGGCGTGCTGCGCCAGCAGTTGGCGCCGCGCGCCGAGGAGCAGGATGCGGCGGTCAACGAGATGTCGATCAAGGTCTCCGGCTGCTTCAACAGCTGCGCGCAGCACCACCTGGCCGACATCGGCTTCTACGGGAACTCCCGCGGCATGGACGGGCGCCAGATGCCGCACTTCCAGGTGATCCTCGGCGGCCAGCGCGCCGGGAACGCCGCCAAGTACGGCATGGCCGTCGGTGCGGTGCCCTCGAAGAACGCGCCCAAGGTCGTCGACGCGCTGACCGACGCCTACCTCGCCGGTCGCGAGGATGGCGAGTCGTTCCAGGACTGGTCGCTGCGGATGGGCAAGCGCGGGTTGAAGGGCATCGTGCAGCCGTTCATGGAACTGCTGGCCTATGCCGACGCCGCGGACTTCTACACCGACTTTGCCGATGCCCGGCTGTTCGCAATGGCCGACCACGGCGTCGGCGAGTGCGCGGGCGAGGTCGTCTCGTTGTTCGGCATCGAGGTGATGAAGGCCGAGTCGGAGGTGTTCGACGCCCAGCTGGCGCTCGAAGAGGAGGGCGACACGGACCAGGCCGAAGAGCATGCCTACCAGGCGATGCTCGCGGCCGCTCGGGCCTTGGTGCGCACCGAGTTCATCGACGTGACGCATGACCCGCAGGAGATCGTCAAGGAGTGGAAGAGCCGGTTCTTCGACACCGAGAAGTTCTTCGACCGCTTCGCCGGCGGCAAGTTCGGCCGGTACCTGCTTGACCGGCACGCCGACCCGGCACCTTCCGGCAATCCCACGACGGCCGGTCAGCGCGTCGAGGAGGCGCAATTGTTCATCGAGGCGGCACACGCCTGCGAGGCCAGACTGGAAGCGGAGAAGACGGCGATCAAGGTTACGGTGGGCAGCAAATGAAGCCACTGCGACTGACCTTGTCCGTAGCGGCCGACCCGGCCGGCGATCTGGATCCGGCGCTGGGCGTGTTCCACCGGTTCATCCAGCGGAATCTGGTTGAGGGCCACCTCCTCGACGTCGCCGACTATCGGCACGTCCCGGACGGACCGGGCGTGATGCTGGTCGGCCAGGACGTCGACTACGGGATCAACATGCATGCGTTCACCGTGACGATGAAGCGGCGCGGTGACGACGTCACGACCCAGTTCACGGACGCCGTGCGGATGGCGCTCGGCACGATCGACGCGATCGACGCCGACGGCGCGCTGCCGTGCCGGTTCGACCCGACGCAGCTGCGCGTGTCGGTGGCCGACCGCAAGCTGGGGACGCACGCGCAGGTACAGTCCGCCTTGCTGGCCGAAATCGTACCGGCGGTCGAGGTGTTGTTCGGCCCCGACGCCTTGGTCGATCCCGTCGCCGCCGCCGACCCCCGGCAGGCGCCGCAGATCACGGTGCGGGCGGTGTCCGCCGACGGCGTGCTGGCCAAGCTGGGCGGCTCGCAGGCGCCCATGCAGAGCCCATGGGACGTCAGCGTGCGGGAGCTACAGCGGCTGCGCGAGTCCGGCGCCGACCTCGTGCTGCTCGACGTCCGCGAGGAACACGAATACGCGACGGTGAACATCGGTGGGACGCTCATTCCACTCGGCCAGCTCGACGACCGGCTCGGTGAGCTCAACCCGTCGAGCCACGTGATCGCCCACTGCCGCGCCGGTTTCCGCGGCGCCCAAGCGGTGGCGAAGCTTCGCGCCGCCGGGTTCGAGAACGCGTGGAACGTCAATGGCGGCCTGATGGCCTGGATCGACCACGTGGACCCGACGCTGCCACGCTACTGACACGCCTGTGATCTGCCTGGACCCGCCCGGGTCCAGGCAGAAGCGTTGCATGGACCGGTGGAACGCCGCCTTGAACGCCTTCGAGATCACCTTCGACGGACGCCTGCCCACCGGACGCAGGTAAAATCCCGACAACCCAGTTACACCGATAACTTTATGCTAAGTAGTGTTGATGTCACGGAGTCAGATCGGCGTCGACGTCCACTTTGCTCACGTGAGGGAGATACTGTCCGAGCGCGCCGAGGGGGAAGCGGGAATTGCCGATGACGTGCCAGACTTCCGCCCCCACCTCGCCTTCGAGCTTGTACCGTCCATCCGGGGTGGCGGTGACCCAGCCTCCGGACATGCCGATCAGGGTCATCCGGATCACCGGTTGCTCACCCCGGGCCAGCGGGGCCAGGTCCCAGACGGCGGCGGTGCCGTCGTCGCCACTGCTGACCAGCAGGCTGCCATCTGGAGAGAAGTCCACGGACCACACACGGCGAGTGTGGCCGAGCAGTGTCTGGACGCGTGTGCCGGTGTGCGTATTCCACAGCCGTACGGCTAGGTCGTCCCCCGCAGTGGCGAGCAGCGTACCGTCGGGGCTGATCGCCACGGACCACAGCCGCCCGGAGCCGCGTCGCAGCACGGTTTGCGGCTCGGTCACCACTGTCGGCTCATCGGGTCGGGGACCGTCCGATGCCGTCAGTGGGCGCAGGTCCCAGATCAATGCCTTGCCGTCGTTCGCGGCGCTGGCTAGCAGCGTGGAGTCCGGGGTGAAAGCCACCGAGTAGACCCGGTCCTCGTGCCCGCGCAGCACGGCGACGCACCGATGGTCCGTGAGGCTCCAGACACGTACGGTCCGGTCGTCGGCGCCGGTGGCGAGCCAGCGCTCGTCCGGGCTGAACGCGATGGTTCGTACCCTGCCGCGATGTGCGATCAGTTCGCCGATGACCCGGCCTGTCGTGCGGTAGCGCAGCCGGACCGAGTCATCGTCCTCCGCAGTCGCGAGCACGTCGCCGTCGGGGCTGAACTTCGCCGTCCACAAGTGGTCGGTGTCCGTGATGATCTGACGTTCGTACTCCCGGGTCACCGCGTTCCAGATGTGGACGACACCGCCGTTGTCCCATCCGGCCAGCACGCTGCCCTCGGGGCTGTAGAAGCCGCTGACCAGTTGCCGGCCCGGCAGTTCGTAGTGGTGGAGCAGCTTGCCGGTGTGGGCGTCCCACTCCCGGACGACGCCGTCGCTACTGCTGGTCGCGATGCGGTTGCCTTCTTTGTCGAAACGGGCCAGCGACAGCCGTCGGCCGTGGCCTCGCACTGTCGTTACCAGCGCGCCGGTGGTGGTGTCCCAGACCCGATGGGTGTCGTCAGCCGCGCTCGTGGCCAGCACGGTTCCATCGCGGCGGAAGGCCATCGGCCACACCGAGCTGCGGTGGGCGAGCAGTTCGTGCCGTACCCCGCCGTCGCCGGAGTCGCCGAGCCGGACGGCTCCGTCACTGTCGGCGCTGGCCAGATGTTTGCCGTCGCTGCTGAAGTCGAGTCCGTACACCGCTCCGGAATGCTTGGTCCACACCCGTGACGACCACTGGCGCCGCGTGCCAGTGCTGTCAGGCCGTGTGATTGTCTTGCCGTCGGCGTCCTGATTCCGCTCCTGGATGCCCGGCCCCCCGGTGCGTGCCGCCAGTTGCTGTGCGAGCGTCCACAGGCGTACTGTCCCGCCCGTGTCGCCGCATGCCAGTTGCCTGCTGCCCGGGTGGTAGCGCAGGCAGTAGACGGGCCGTCCAGTGCTGCCCAGGTCCAGGGTTCTCGGCTCGGCGCCATCGGCGATCACGTGCTCGAAGACGCTTCCGTCGTGGTGCGCCGAGGCGAGGTGATCTCCGTCGGGACTGAACCGGACCCGGTACGCCGCCCCGGCGTCGGTGCGGAACTGGAAGCGGATCTCACCGGTGAGCGCGTTCCAGATGCGGACCGTGCCGTCCTCCTCGCCGGTGGCCACGCCGGGCCGATTCGGATGGAACGCGACGGACCAGATCCGGCTGGTGTTCGTGACCAGCGTATTGACAAGCTCGCCGGTGGCGGTGTCCCAGATCCGCAGCACGCCGGTCGCGTCGCCGGTCGCCACCACTCGCCCCGACGGAGCGACCTCGACCGGCCAGACCCACTGCTCGTGGTCACGCAGCACGTGCAGCTCCGAGAGGGTCTGCGCATCCCACAGCCGCGCGGTGCCGTCGGCCGACCCGGTCAGCAGCAGTCTGCCGTCGTGGCTGTGGCGCACACAGTAGATCCTCGAACGGTGGCCGGCCACGGTGCGTACCGGCTGGCCGGTGGCCGCGTCGCAGACCAGCAGGCCGCCGTCCGCGCTGCCGAAGATCAGCGTGGTGCCCTGCGGGTGATAGGAGACGGGGTTGGGAATCCGGCCGATCTCGAATCCGTAGGGCACGCCGACTTCGGCGGGCGCCAAGCCCAGCTGGACCGGCATCGGGGGGCTGACCGCGGCCCCGCGCAGTTCGGCGGCGGCCGGGTCCTCGCTGCCCGTCCCGACGAGGGCGGCCATCGCCCATCGACTGCCGGACACCTTGGCCCCGGCCAGCCGGGTGCCCAGCAACTGAGCCCGGGTCAGGTCGGCGCCGGTCAGATCGGCACCGGTGAGGTCGGCGCGGTCCAGCCTGGCGCCGGTGAGGTCGGCGTGTGAGAGGTTGGCGCCGGTGAGGTCGGCGCCGACCAAGCGCGCCTTGCTGAGATTCGCGCCGGAAAGGTTGACCTGCCGGAACTTACGGAACGACAGGTCGGTTCCGGCGAGGTCGGCTCCGCTCAGGTCGCTGGTGACCTCGATGCTCAACCGGGAACCGATCGTCAGGGCGTTCTCGGTGGACGGCGTGATGCCCTCAGGCCGTTCGGCGGAGACCTTACGCACCCAAGTGTCGAGTCGCCGAGCCGGGGCCAGGGTGCACAGGAAATCGGTGGCCAGGGCGGACAGCGTTCGCGCGCGCAACAGCCGGTCGTCGTCGGCTTCGAGCCGGTCGGCGATGTGCCGCGCGACCAGCCATTCGCAGACCGAGTAGTGGATGAACCCGAACAGGCCCTCGTCGGTGCGGGTCAGCAGGGAGCCGGACCCGATCGCGTGCTCGGTCTCCTCGGCGGTCATCGCGACCACCAGGTCGGTCAGCGTCCCGGCGACTTCGGACATGTCGGCGGGACGCAGGTAGACCTCGCCGCGCTCCCAGAGGCGTACGGCCAGCCCGGTGACCGCGGTCAGCAGTTCCCGGGGCCGCAGGCCGGGAATCGCGCCGGCGATCTGTGAGGTGCGCTGGGACTCGTAGCCGAGCCAGTAGTCGATGATCTCCTGGTAGAGGTCCGCCGCGCTCAGCGCCTGGCGGCTGCTGACCAGAGTGGCGAGCCGCTCGGGCTCGATACGCGCCAGGAACGCGAGCATCCGCGGATTGGCCGCAAGCTCATTGAGATTGCTGATCTGCTCGAACAGCTGATAGCGCTGCTCGGCGGCGCTCCGGTCGCCGTAGGCGCGGGTGAGGTAGGCCAGTATCTGCTCCGAGTCGAAGTCCTCAAGCTGCAACACGCGACGCTGCGGCAGCAGGCCGATCCGCTCGCCGAGGGCGGTGAGGACCTGCGCGCTGTTGCGGAAGTGCTGGGTCCGGCTGGCGACGATGATCTTCGCGTTGTCCTGCGCGGCCTGGATCAGCAGCTCCAGGTGGTCCGCGGCACGCGGGTAGCTGATCCGGGAGACCAGCTCGTCGAAGCCGTCGAAGATCAGGGCGATGCGGCCCTGGCGCAGCAGGTACCGGAAGGCGCGCAGGTCGATCACCGTGTTTCCGACGTTCGCCAGGTGCGCGGCGACCAGCCCGTCCACGGTGTGCGCCCGGTCCAGCGCGCGCAGATCGATCAGCACCGGCAGCGGAGCCCCGGGCGTCTCGGTGAGCCTGCGGGTCAGCTCCCGTAACGCGAAGGTCTTGCCCCGGCCGAAGTCGCCGAGCAGCAGGATGAACCGCCCGTCGTCCTGCTGGACCAGATCCATCAGTTCGTCGACCATGCCGGGCTGGATCGCGCCCTCCCCGCCGACCAGGGAGCGGTACCGCTGCGGTACGTACTGCCCGGTGGAGTACGCGGGATGATCGGTCAGCCGCCGGGTCTGGCGGGTGATGAATTCGCCCAGGTCCGGCAAGCCCTGGAAGTCGACCAGACTGCGCAGCCGTACCCGGGTCCGCGACGCCGCGGCCCTGAGCCTGTCGACGACCTCGCCGTCGGCCGAATCGTGCACCACCTCCATCGGGTCGTCCGGCGCGGCCATGTGCACCAGCCCGACCAGCCGCTCAAGCTGGCCGATCGGGTCGTCCCCGGACACCACGCCGATCAGCAGGGTACGTACATAACCGCTGTCCATGTGGGTGACGCGCAGGTGAGCCCCGGCCCCGCCGATCCGCCGCACCTGCGCCCGCTCGAAGCGCACGTGGCAGACCTCGGCGACACGGTCCAGCAGCGTGTCGGTCGCCGCCGGTGCTTCCGGCGGTTCGATCCGCGGCTGCGTGTCGGTTTCAGCGGAGGGCGACCGGAAGGTCGAGTACGCGGACTGCCAGGCCGCCTCGTAGCCGCGCGACCGCGGCCGTCCCGCCCGGTCGTCGCTCCAGCGGGTTACCCCGGAGCCGGTCAGCTCCAACAGCTGGACCGCGCTCGGGCCGGCCGGCGGCACCAGCGGGACCTGCCCGGGCAGCGAGCCCAGTTCGTCGTCCGGCGCGGCGACGCCGTGCGCCACCAGGTTGATCCCGCCCAGCAGGCGTGTGAAGACGTCGGCGTCCCGCAACGCGTCGCCGGTGCCTGCCGGCGCGCTGCGCCGCGACGGGTCGTGTGCGACCAAGCCGACCCGCAGCCAGCCGTCCCGCTCGTAGGGCCGCAGCGCACGGGCGAAATAGGCCGCTTGCACGTCGCCGATCAGCCCGTACCGGTCGTCCGGCCTGTGGCTCATCGCCAGGGTGGAGTTGAACCCGGCGATCACCAGGCGCAGGTCGGGCAGCTCGAAGAGCGTCCACGCCTGGTCCGCGTCGAACACCAGCGCGTCCAGCCCCTGATAGACGGTGTGGAACAGCCGGGTGAAGTGCCGCCACTTGGGCCAGTACGGGGCTTGGGGTATCCGCTCGTCGGCGCGGCAGTCGTCGAAGTAGGCGGAGCAGGCGGCGGTGTTCACGTCGTGGGCGCCGGGTACCAGCGCCACCTGCGTGGGCTCCAGTCCCAGCTGGCTGCGCACCCCGGCGAGGAAACCGAGCGCTTCGTCGACCTGCCGCGGTGAGCCCGTGTCTGTCAGGTTTCCCGCTATGAGCAGCGCGTCGGGTTCGGGTGCGCCGGCCGCGGTCGCCCTGGTGACCCAGGTGACGACCCGTGCCTGCCACTGCTGTGCGTCGCTCGGCTCACCCGGGCCCACCAGGCCCCGGCCGAAACGCGGGCCGGGCATGTGCAGCAGGGTGACCGCGTCGCGGGCCGAATCGGTGCGGGCAGCGGGCGGGTACCCGGGCGCGGCCAGCGGCTTGTGCCGGGTCGGCGCGCTGGAAACGCTCGCGGTCGCAGGGGTCTGCCGCCGCGTTGCCGCCGCGCCGGGCGTCGCCGGATATGCCGGCCGATCCTGCGCCGTCGCGGCTCGTCCGTCCAGCGCGTCGCGGACGCGGCCGAGCAGTTGCACCCGGGCGACCTGTTCGTCGCCGACGCCGAGCAGGTCGAGAAACGTCACGGTGGCGAGCAGCCCGGTCAGTTCGCAGGGCTCGATCCGGACCGGGATCAGCCGCCGGTCCGGATCCAGCGGGCTCGACCGCAGCGCGGCCTGCCATTCGAGCCGGCCGTACGTGGACTCGAGGTATTTGGGCGAGAGCACCGCTATCACCGCTGCGGCCTGCCGTAACCCGCGGTCCATGAAGTCGATGAAATTGCTGCCGGCGACGAAGTCCCATTTCTGCATCATCGTCCGGTACCCCGCACCTTCCAGGGTCCAGGCGATCCACTCCGCCCACCGCTCGTCGGCGGGGGAGTAGCTGACAAAAAAGTCAATCGTTGCAGGGCCCTGAGTCCGTGCGTCCATATCTGACAGGATGTCACCTGAGCGCCGGCGGCGCGACGGACTCGCCGAGACCGGTCATCGCCACAGCGCAGCGGTTCCCAGCGGCAGGCTACAATAGCGTTCGAACACGCTGGCCGCCCCGGGGATGGTAGGACGTTGACGCTCGATCCGGAAACTCGAGCGCCCGCCCGCCCGAGAAGCGCGGGCGCCCGCCGTCCGCATCCGCTCGACCTGCTGGCGCTGGCGCTGCTGGCAGCCGGGGGGATCTGCGTCGCCACCGGCGCGCTGCCGCGCGCGGACGCTTCGGCGATCCTGGGCCGGGTGTTGCCGCTGCTGCTGTTCCTCGGTACCGTGATCGTTCTGGCCGAGCTGACCGGCCGCGCACAGACGTTCGACGTCATCGCGACGCAGATGGCGATCGCGGGGCGCGGGCGCTATTCGTTGCTGTTCCTCATGTGCGTCCTGCTCGCGGTGCTCACCACGGTCGGCCTGAATCTCGACACCACCGCCGTGCTGCTCACCCCGATCATGCTGGCGCTGGCCGCGCGGGTCGGCCTTCCGCCGCTGCCGCTGGCGATGACCACCGCCTTCCTCGCGAACACGGCGAGTCTGCTGCTGCCGGTCGGCAATCTGACCAACCTGCTCGCCGCCGACCGCGTGGCGTTGCCCACCGCCCGGTTCGCGGCCCGCATGGCCGCCCCCGAGGCGGTCAGCGTGCTCGTCACGATGATCGTGCTCTGGCTCTGGTATTGGCGCACCCCGCGCCGCGGCGGGGACGCGCGCTACCGGCCGCCCAAGCCGTTTCGCCCGGCCGATCCGGTCCTCAGCGCGATGACCGGCGCCGCATGCGCATTGTTCATCGTGGCGATCCTTGCCGGGGCCCCGCTCGGTATCGCGTCGGCGGTGGCCGCCGGCGTGGCCGTGCTCGCGTTCGCTGCGCGTGACCGCGCGCACTTGACCTGGTCGCTGCTGCCCTGGCGGCTGTTGGCGACGGTGACCGGCATGTTCCTGACCGTGCAGACGCTCAGCGTGCACGGACTGAGTACGCTGATCCGCCATCTGGTCGGCACGCACGAGTCCCTGCCGGGCCTGCTGCGCACTGCCGGGACCGGGGTGTTGCTGTCCAACCTGGTCAACAACCTGCCAGCCTATGTCGCAGGCGAAGCGGTGGTGCCCCTGACCCACCATAATCAGCTGCTCGCTCTGCTGATCGGGACCGACGCGGGTCCGGTCGTGACCGCATGGGCGTCTTTGGCGATGCTGCTGTGGTACGAACGCTGCTCGGCGTTCGGGCTGGTCGTGCCGAAGCGTCAGGTCGCGTTCGCTGGTGCGGTACTGGCCGTACTCGCGGTGGGCGGTGCGACCGTCGCACTCGCGGTCACCGGGTGAGCAGCGCGGTGGCGCGATCGGACGCGAGTTCGGCCAGGTGCGGTGCCATGCTGGCGGCTTGCTCGACCAGACCCACCAAGCCACCGAGCCGGTCCGTGCGCGCGGCGATGAAGCTGCGGTCCGCCGCTCCGCCCACCGAGCCCGGGTCGAAGGACGCCTCGTAGGCGGTCCCGTCCCAGGCCACCACGCGGACCCCGGACTCGCGCGCCAGCAACAGGCCCCCGGGCAGGTCGACCGGCTCGGGCCGGTATCCGACGAAGGCGTCGATGTCGCCGCGGGCGAGCATCACCCAGCCCAGCAGCGGCGCCCACAGGGGCAGCACCCGATGGGTCTTCCATTCCAGCAGGATTTTGACGGAGCTGGCCTGCGGGTCGGTGCGAAGAACTCCGTACCCCTGAGTCCAGGCCACGACGGTGCGGTTCCTACACGCGTGCTGGCTGTGGACGACCGGCCCCTGCATACCCGCCCCGATCATGGCGGACCAGGTCCGGCGGGTCTCCGGCTCGTGCACGACGCTCACGACCGGCTGCCAGTCCCGGCACAGCGCGATGCCCACGACGTAGGCCGACAGACCGATGGCGAGGTTGTTGGTCCCGTCCAGCGGGTCGACCATCCAGGACCAGCGCGACCCGGTCGCCCCGTAGAACCCGCCCTCCTCTGCCAGCACCGGAATGTCCGGGAAGTCCGCCCGCAGCCGCTCGACGATCAGCTGCTCCGCACCGAGATCCAGATCGCTGACGAGATCGCCGTCCACGCCTTTGCTGCGGAAGTCCGCCCGCTGCGCGGTCCGCGTGCGCAGAAAGTCTCCTGCGGCATGTGCGGCGCGCCGCGCCGTGCCGAGATGGCCGGATAAGTCCTGGGCGTCGGGCGCGAGACCGGTCTCGGCGGACCTGGCTAGAGGCATGGTGTACTCCCAGGGGTGCGATTCATGAGACTGGCGAGGACAGCACGACCACGGTTTCGGCGACTCGCCTGGTAAGGGACGGGTCGGCTAGGCGTCGGCGTACGTGCCAGCAGGCCTTGCGGCCCGGGGGCTGCGGAGGACCGAGGCTACGGTCGCGCGCTCCAGGTATGGTGTGGGCGATCATGACGGTGGCCGACGGGTCGGCGATGGACACTGCCGTAGAGTGAAATGCCCCGCTTGACAGCGTGTACTCTTCACCTGTCGAGGCGTAGTGGGTCGAACGCCGAGTGCACTGCACATACGAGTTCGTGGCGGCGATCCGGTCCGTGCCTTGGGCACTGTCTATCTCATAGACTTGATGACTCGCGTCTGAATACTTCGCAGGCACGGCGGAGACCAGTTCGTTGCCGACCTGGCCGAATAACACATAGCTGTGAAGGTCCCAGCTGTGCGCGTGGATCGGTGAAGTGACCACCTCGACGTCAGGCAGGCCGTCGATCCAGACATGGACGCAGATGCCGAGGTCCAGGCCGCGGTGCAGCGGAAAGCACAGGAATCCCAGCGGATGCACGACGGCCAACGATAGCGCTTGGCCGCCGCCGAGCTGGCCGGCCAGGACGGTGAGCGCCCATCGCGCTGCGGCCGCGGCCTGTTCTGAGCGCGGCTTGTCGGAAACCGTCGGCAGGGTGGTCCCGGTGTGGACAGCCATCGACGCGACCTCCTCGCCTCAGCGCTTGTACGGATTACGGGCGCGCAGCGCCTTGAACACGATGTCGGAGACATCGCGGCCGGAGTACGGAAGTGGCATGCCGAGCGCGGCGAACAGCGCGGTGACCTCGTCCACCGAAGGTTCGTCGCTCAGCGGCACGTCATTCTCGATCGGCACGTGTCGCGACTGGTCGAATGAACTGCGCAACTCGACGTCCCAGTAGCCGTAGTACGGTTTGTCGCGCGCGAACAGCAGTGCCTGTCCGTCCGGGTTCTCCTGGGTCAGGATCACCGCGGTCGACGACTGGTCCCAGCGAAACGTCGTCATCGTGTTCGAGAGGCCCACGGCGATGTCCAGCAGGTCGTAGCGCTGGCGGTGCCAGCATGCGGCCAGGATCGTCGCGTACGCCTCCTTCCGGGTGCGGTCGAGGGTCCACGGTTCACCCACGCCGTCGGGCCGGATCGCGAGCGTCGTGCGGAACCGTGCGTACCGCCCGCACAGCTCCTCGTTGGCCGGATCGAGGATCTGAATGCGCACTTCGAGCCGGCGGCGGTTCGATCGCGCGGCAGTAATGCACTCCGGCAGGGTCACCGCGCGCAGATAGGTGCCGGTGCCGCCGCGGAAATGCCACAGGACGGTGCCTTTGCGCGCGACCGCGTGTTCGGTGGCGATCTGCGTGCCAGTCAGTACCCGTACATGCGTTCCGGAAGTCAGGGAGGAGGCCAGTTCGCCGGCCCGCTGTTCGAGTTGCTGTAGCAGTTCCTCGTGCGCGGCCCTGGCCCGGAAGCGATCGCGCAGGTTCGCGGTGGTGATGGCGGCGAGCACCAGCAGCACGGTGTTCGCGACGGCCGCCGACCCGACCACGTCCGCCCAGGCCAGCCCGACGACGGCCAGGGCGAGCACGAGAGCGACGAGCTCGTCTCCGAATCTGGCAATCCAGCGCATGACAGCCCGCATCGCCCGCCCACCTCTCGCGCAGGCCAGGTTCCCCTCGACGCGTCTACAGCGTCCCAGCGCACTGCCCCTACCCAATTATCAGTGTTCTTAATACTGGACAGCCGGCTGAAGGAGCCGATCCGACCTGCTTATTTCCCCGGTCGAGATCGCCGTCGCAGTGACGATTCAGGGCTATGAGTTATCCCGAGCGCGCTGCGCGAGACGATCGTCGTACAAGTACCGTATGGATGCATCGCGGCGACGGCGATCTCGGAGACGACGTGGTCGAGAGCGTCGGTTGGAAGACCCGATGCGTCGACCGCGCCGTGGCGCGCCTTCGGCCAGGCGAGGGTCAAGTGCGGCCGGAATCGGTCGGCGGCGCCGTCGTGGATCTCGTCGTATCCGTATAGGCGCAGCTGCCTGACCTGGTCGGCGTCCGAACTCGTGCGGATCAGTTCGGCCAACGATCGGCCGGCCGGATCCGTCGGGCGCAACCGGCCGCGGCGCAGCGGCTCGACCCGCTCGACGACAGCGCGCTGTAGTTCGCGCCACCCGGATGTGACCTCGAAGAAGAGTTCGGCGGCACCTTGCGGATTGTGTGCGACATGTGTGCCGGTCGCGGCGAAAGAAGCCTGGGAGCCGGCGACTTCGGCGATCGCAGACGTCACGTCGGGTAAATCGGCTGTGGCGAGTTCCAGCATGAACAAGGACACGTGCGGTTCGCACACGTTCACGTTGTCGTGCCCGCCGCCCGGAAACGGGGAACCCAGCGTGAAGGCCGACGCGATCCCGGCCTCGACCATCCGGTCGGACAAATCCGCGCCCAACGTCACTGCACGCTCGCGGACGGGGCCTGGCAGCAGAGTAATGATGTCGATGGTCGAGGTGGTCATAGCTCATGCTAAGGGCTCGGAGTCGGCATATGCCCTGGCTCCGGTGCTGGAAGCTTATTCATCAGAGCTTCGTCATGGTCCGCGATCTGTTGGATCCACCGGTGTGA